>DATKNM010000584.1:0-3141 GCA_035541335.1 Binatia bacterium | reverse complement strand
TAGAGCGGATGCGTCTCCGGGCCGTTGACCGCGATCTTGGCGAAGATCGGGAAGCGGATGTCATAGATGTTCCGGCAGAAGCGCTCGATCGTGTCGGCGTCGCCCGGCTCCTGCTCGCCGAACTGATTGCAGGGAAAGGCGAGGACGGAGAATCCTCGCCCCGCGAAATCCTTATGGAGCGTGTTGAGCCCGGTATATTGCGGCGTGAAGCCGCAATGGCTGGCCGTGTTCACCACCAGCAGGACCTGGCCCTCGAACTGGCGGAGCGGGATCTCCCGTTCATGGAGATCCCGCGCGGAGAAATCATAAAGCGTGGTCATCGCCGCGCAGTCATAGCCGATTCCCGGCGGCCGTAGGACGAAATCAGAAATGAGGGGATGTGCCTCGGCTTAGCACTCGACTCCGGACCTCTTACAATCTACGGTGATATTTATCGCGTTCAAATCTACCTGTGCGTAGGTAAACTTTCCGATTGTGCACATAAGAATGGGTGAATCTCCGGTACCCGGCCGCTGCGGCTGCGCGGTCACGGCGCGATGGCAGTCGCGATGGGAGTCCTGGGCGTGACCGAGGAGCAACGCATCCGCGGGATCGACGGCGCGCGCGGCTGGCTCGCCTGGACCGTCGTCGCCTGCCACCTCCTGACGGTGATGGGCTTTGACTTCCCCGGCGCCCTTACTATGGGGGTGGCCGGCGACGAGGCGGTCCAGCTCTTCATCGTGATCAGCGGTTTCATCATCACGCATCTGATTCTGACCGAGCACGAGCCGTATAGGCTCTTCATCGCCCGCCGCTTGCTGCGGATCTATCCGGTCTATCTGGTCTGCCTTGCGTTCGGCGTCTGGATTGCGCTCCGCTTCGGTGTCTTCGCGCCCCAAGCGGGAAGATTCGTTCCACAACTCCTCGTGGACCTCTTCCTGTTGCAGGGCGCAGTACCCAACGAGTTGCTGCAGAGTTCATCGATGACGTTCGTCAGCCCGGCCTGGAGCCTGTCGCTGGAATGGCAGTTCTATCTGGTGGCACCGCTGGTCCTTCCACTGCTGCGTCGGCCAGCCAGTGGCACCGTCGTGCTCTTCCTGGTCGGCCTCGGGGTCGTCGCGTTCCAGCGGCAGGACTTCGGCACCTTCGATATGGTCAGCTTCCTTCCGGGTGCCGGCGCGCAGTTCGCCCTTGGCATCGCGACCCGCCTCGCTTTCGACCGGCTCCGGTCAAACGCCTTGCTGCTGGGGGCCGGCGCCGCCAGCGCTCTCCTCACCCTCGTCTTTCCTTGGCAGGCATACCTCGGGATATGGGTCCTTCTGATCGCCTATGTGCGGCTGAGCTCCACCGCCCTTGCTGCGCCGGGGCTCCCGGTCCGGATCGCCCGTCGTCTCCTCGACAGCCGTTGGGCGCGGGCCGCCGGCCGCCGCTCCTTTCCGGTCTATCTCGTCCATATGCCCATCATCGCCGCCGTCGCACAGCTCGCGGGCGTGATGCCCCACACGACGCGGACCTTCGTATTCCTGGAACTCGCATCGGCTACCGTAGTGCTGACGATCGCCGGCAGTGAGCTGCTCCATCGACTGGTCGAACGGCCTGCCATCGCTTTCGGCCACCGCCTCCAGGCGCGGATGGCGCCGCAGGTCGCACCGCCGCAACCGGCGGAGTAAGGGCCGGCGCGCCGTCGAGGCGGCATTGCCCAAAACGGCAGTTGCCGTTATGTTCCTGCGCGGGCGTGGACGCAAACGGGCATCGGGGCGCGGGGGCGCGATGGCGGCGGATCATCGGGAGCGACTGGCCTGGCTGCGCCTGGCGCGGAGCGGCGGCATCGGCCCGGTCACCATCCGTGATCTGGTGGCACATTTCGGCGGCGCTGCGGCGGCCCTCGACGCGCTGCCGGATCTCGCCAAGCGTGGGGGCCGAGCCCGCCCCTTGCGCATCTGCTCTCAGAGCGAAGCCGAGGATGAGGTCGCGAGGCTGGAGCGCCTCGGCGCCCGGCTGATCGCTCGCGACGATCCCGACTATCCGGAGGCCCTCGCCGCCATCGAGGATGCGCCGCCGGTCATCACCGTCAGGGGCCGGGACGATTTCCTCGCGGCGCCGAAGATCGCCACCGCGATCGCCCTGGTCGGCGCCCGGAACGCCTCGGCAAACGGCCGGCGGATCGCCGCCGACATGGCGGCGGGCCTCGCGCAATCCGGCATCCTGGTCGTCAGCGGCATGGCCCGGGGCATCGACACCGCCGCCCATCTCGGCGCCTTCGCCGGGATGGCCCCAGGCACGATTGCGGACCCGCGGGCCGGAGGCGGCACGATCGCGGTCGTCGCCGGCGGGATCGACGTTCTCTACCCACCGGAGAACGGCGCCCTGTTCAAGCGGCTGGGGATGGAAGGGCTGATCGTCGCCGAGGCGGCACCTGGCACCGAGCCGGTGGCACGGCACTTCCCGCGGAGAAATCGGATCATCTCCGGCCTCTCCCGAGCGGTCGTGGTGGTGGAGGCCGCCGTCAAGTCCGGGTCCTTGATCACCGCCCGCTTCGCCCTAGATCAGGGGCGTGAAGTGATGGCCGTGCCGGGCTCGCCGCTCGATCCCCGATGCCGGGGCGGCAACCGCCTGATCCGGGAAGGCGCTCGCTTGGTGGAGGATTTTATTCAGGTCATAGAGTCGCTGGAGGGGCCAGTTACCCCAAACCTCAGCCTTCACAAGAACTTGCAAATCGAACCGCAAGTATCTGAAAATGATATATTAAGTGAAGCCGACAAAGTGCGCGGCGAGGTCCTTTCCCTGCTGGGTCCGAGCCCGGTGACGGTTGACGAACTGGTGCGGCAATGTCATTGCTCGGCCCCCGTCATGGGCATGGTGCTCCTGGAATTGGACTTGGCGGGCCGTCTGGAACGGCATCCGGGACACCGGGTCTCCCTGCTGATGCAGGCCGCGCCGTCGGCCGGGTAAAGGGCCCGTGACTGAACGTTAACGCCCCATGGCGTCACTATATATATCCACGGTTCAGACCATCCGAGCGAGACGAAGCATTCCATGAAAGTCGTCGTTGTCGAGTCGCCGGCCAAGGCCAAGACCATCAACAAGTACCTTGGCAATGACTACAAGGTGCTGGCCAGCTTCGGCCATGTCCGCGACCTGCCGCCCAAGGACGGCTCGGTC
>DATKNM010000583.1:0-5740 GCA_035541335.1 Binatia bacterium | reverse complement strand
ACCGTGCTCGACATCGGGCTGATCAGCACCAGGTGCTCCACGTCGTCGCGGCGCACCAGAACGAGGCGATGCTTCGGCCCGAGGAACGCGGTCTCGACGACGCCGAGGCGCCGCCCCTTGCCGATCACCGCGCCGGCGCCGATGCCTGAGCGCTTCAGCACCCAGCCCAGGACAACGACCAGGCCGAGGACGAAGACCAGGACCAGGATGAAGCGGAAATAGGTTTCATATTCCATGAATTGAAAACGGCTAAAGCGGAAAGCAAAGGGAGAGAATCATTGTGGGGCTACCCCTCATGCTGTCCTTCTCCCACAAGGGGAGAAGGAACGCTGTTGCCGGCGCTCGGTTTAAAAACCCTCTCCCCTTGTGGGAGAGGGTTGGGTGAGGGGCGCGAGCGCAGCGAGCAAATCATAGACTCTTCTAGTTTCCGCTCTTGTCGTTGCGATAGGCGACCTGGGCGCGGAGGCGCCGGTCGGCCTGCTGCAGGTCGAGCGCGAGGTTCATGTTGCGCTTCCGGAGGGTGATCTCGAGATGGTCGAGGGCGCTGACCAGGTATTCCAGCTGCGGCACCAGCGGGCTCGGCCGCTCCGCCCGTTCGACCAGCGCGTCGGTCAGCACGGCGATCTTCATCGCCAGCACGTCGAGCTCGACCACTTGGCCGGCCTCCGCCATGCGCTGCGCGCCTTCGATCATCCCGGCAAGCTGCTCGATCGAATCTTCCAGGCCCGTGGGGTGGATTGGCGTCGTCATGTCAGGTCTCCCGCCTCGCCGTCGAGGACGTTGTGGTCGTCCAAAGCGCGGCCGTTCAGCCGGTATAGATAAGAGAGGATCTCCGCCACCGCCGAGAGGGCGTCGACCGGAATGACGCTGTCGACGTCGAGGGTGGAGAGGATCTGCGCGAGATCGGGGTCCTCGCGGACCGGAATGCCCTTGGCGAAGGCGATCTCCAGGATCTGCTCGGCGACAGTGCCGCGGCCGGTCGCCGCCACGCGCGGTCCGCGCCTCGGATCGATGCTGCCGTCGGGGCGCTTGTAGTCCAGCGCCACGGCGACCGGGACCCGCGTCCGGGGCTCGGTCCAGCGCGGCCGGCGCGGGCCGACCTCGTCTTCCGGCTCCAAGTCCGGCCCCCGTTCGGTCCCGTGGCCTTTACCTTTGTCCTGCTCCGAAGGGCTCATCGGCTCTCCCAAATGCCGCGGCAGGATGCCAGGGTTTGCTTAATGCAGGGTTAACCGCCGCGCGATGCGGCCCGGCAAAACTTCGCCGAATCAAGGGCTTCCGCGATCATACCGCAGCGCCCGCCTAAGTCTCGGATTTTCCGCCAATTTTCATTGCATTTTAGGCAAATTAACGCGGCGTTAACGGGTTGGCCGCATGATGCGCTCCATACCGAAAAGGGCTACCCGGCGAAGCAACGCGATGGACCTCTTCAACATACCGCTGTTCCAGCGGCTGACCGAGAAGATGACCTGGCTCGGCGCCCGGGAGAAGGTCCTGGCACAGAACATCGCCAATGCCGACACGCCCGGCTACCAGCCGAAGGACGTGGCGCCCCTGGATTTCGACCATCACCTGAAGAAACTGGCGGCGGTCGAGCCGGAGCGCACCAATCCGGCGCACATGGTGGGCACGATCCCGCCCAAGGACGCCGTCGATTCCAAGAAGCAGAAGAAGACCTACGAGACGGCGCCGGCCGGCAACTCGGTGGTGCTGGAGGAGCAGATGATGAAGCTCTCCAAGACCGACGCCGATTACAGCCAGATCGTCAATCTTTACAAGAAGCATATCGACATGCTGAAGACCGCGATCGGTCGCGGCACCTGACGCAGCACGGAGCCTAAGCCATGGACCTGATGGACTCGTTGCAGATTTCCGCCTCCGGCATGCGGGTGCAGGGCGAACGCCTGCGCGTCATCGCGGAGAACATCGCCAATGCGGATTCGGTCTCGGAAACGCCGGGCGGCGATCCCTATCGCCGGAAGACCATCACCTTCAAGAACGAGCTCGACCGCCAGTCGATGCTCGACCTCGTCAAGGTCCAGAAGGTCGGCCTCGACCCCAGCGAGTTCACCCGCAAGTACGACCCGAACAACCCGGCCGCCGACAAGACCGGCTACGTGAAGCTGCCGAACGTCAACGCGCTCATCGAGATGAACGATATGCGCGAGGCCCAGCGGTCGTACGAGGCCAATCTGAAGGTGGTGGATGTCGCCCGCGGCATGCTCTCGCGGACGATCGATATTCTCCGCTGAGCCGGAATAGAGGGGCAGGACCATGGCGAATACCGCGATCAGCAACGCGCTTGCCGCCTACAGCAACGCCGCGAAGGCGCTGAGCGGCGCCGTCGAGGGCGACGGCGGCGCTTCGGGCGCGGCCGGCGAGAGCTTCAGCGATCTCCTGAAGAAGACCGCGACCGAGGCGGTCAAGACCGGGAGCACGTCCGAAAAGCTGTCTCTTGGAGCGACCGCCGGCACCGCCAACGTCACCGACGTGGTGACCGCGGTCTCCTCGGCCGAAGTCACCCTGCAGGCGGTGACCGCGGTTCGTGATAAGGTGGTCTCCGCCTACCAGGAAATCCTCCGGATGCCGATCTGAGGTATTCTCCGCGACACGTGTCGAGTAATGTCGTCATGCGCGGGCTCGACCCGCGCATCTCGATGAGACGGGAGCAGGTTGGCAGTCATGGATGAATCGGCGCTTCTGGAGGTCAGCCGGGATGCGGTGATCGTGGTGCTGAAGATCGGCGCGCCGATCATGCTGATCTCCCTGGTGGTCGGCCTCATCATCTCGCTCTTCCAGGCGCTGACCCAGATCCAGGAAGTGACCCTCACTTTCGTGCCGAAGATCCTGCTGGTCTTCGTTTCGCTGCTGCTGCTGGCGCCTTTCATGCTGCACGTGCTGACCGACTTCACCGAGCAGCTCATGCAGCGCATCGTCGGCTGATGCCGCCCGACGCGACGATCGAGACGCTGCTCAACGGCAGCATCTTCCAGTTCATGATGATCTTCGCGCGGATCGGATCTGGCGTCGCCCTGTTGCCGGGCTTCGGCGAGGCCTACGTGCCGGTCCGGGTGCGGCTCGCCTTCGCGCTGATGCTCTCGCTGGCGCTGATGCCGATGCTGAGCGACCGGGTGCCGGTGCTGCCGGCCGAGCTCGACCGCTTCGTCGTCTATCTCACCAGCGAGATCGGCATCGGCCTCTTCTTCGGCTCGCTCTGCCGCATCATCCTGATGGCGATCCTCTCGGCCGGCAACATCATCGCGCTGCAGACCGGCATCGCCAACGCGCTCTCGGTCGACCCCTCGACCGCGCAGCAGGCCGCGGTCACCGGCAACTTCCTGATGGCGGTCACCCTGGTGCTGATCTTCGCGACCGGGCTCGACCACACCACCCTGCAGGCCCTGGTCGGGACCTATGCGGTGATGCCGCCGGGGAAGCTGCCGCCCTTGGGCGACTTCGCCAATTTCGACGCCCGCGCCGCTGCCGACAGCTTCACCCTCGCGCTCCAGCTCTCGGCGCCGTTCCTGGTCTACGGCCTGGTCTTCACCGGCGCCATGGGCCTGCTGGCGCGACTGATGCCGACGCTGCAGGTCTTCTTCGTCACCATGCCGGCGCAGCTGCTGATGGGGCTGGCGCTGACCGCGGTGACCATTTCCTCGATGATGATCTGGTTCCTCGACAGCTACGAACGGCAGCTCGCGCCGTTCCTGCCGCGCTGAGCGCCGCCGATGGCCAGCGAAGATAGTGAAAAAACCGAAGACCCAACCGGGCGAAGAATCCAGGAAGCGCGGGACCAGGGCCAGGTCGCGAACTCGCGCGAGGTCAACAACCTCTTCATGATCCTGGCGCTGACGCTCTCGGTCGTGGTGTTCGGCGGCAATGTCTGCCGCGACATCGTCAACATCTCGCTGCCCTTCATCGAGGCGCCGGACAAGGTGCCGACCGACATCGGCCACCTCACGACCATGGGCTGGAAGCTGATGGGCATGCTGCTCTCCGCCGGTGCGGCGCCGCTCGCGCTTGCCCTGGCCGCCGCCTTCGGCGCCGGCTACCTCCAGTTCGGCCTCATTCTCTCCGGCGAGCAGCTGACGCCGGATCTGGAGAAGATCTCGCCGCTCGCGGGGTTGAAGCGCATCTTCTCTCTCCGTTCGGTTTCCGAGTTCCTGAAGGGCCTCATCAAGCTCGGTATCGTCGGCAGCATCGCCTTCGTCATCCTGATGCCCTCGGTCGGCGATCTCCACAAGCTGATCGGCATGGAGATGGTCCAGCTGCTGGACGCCATCCGCCAGCTCGCCGACCGGCTGTTGATGGCGGTCCTCGCCTGCATGGTGGTGATCACGCTCGCCGACGTGATCTACCAGCGCTACGAGTACATCAAGGGCCTGCGCATGTCGCGCCAGGAGCTGAAGGACGAGGCGCGCGAGAGCGAGGGCGATCCGCTGGTGAAGGGCCGCCTCAGGCAGCTCCGCATGGAGCGGGCGCGGAAGCGCATGATGGCGGAGGTGCCGAAGGCGGACGTGGTCGTCACCAACCCGACCCACTATGCCGTCGCGCTCAAATACGACCAGGTCGAGATGTCGTCGCCGAAGGTGGTGGCGAAAGGCATCGACAAGGTCGCGCAGAGGATCCGCGAGGTCGCCGCCGAAGCGGGCGTGCCGGTGGTGGAGAACCCGCCGCTCGCCCGCGGCCTCTACGCCGCGGTGGAGATCGACCAGGAGATCACGCCGGAATTCTACAAGGCGGTCGCCGAGGTGATCGGCTACATCTACCGCCTGAAGCGGCGGAAGCTGTAGCTGCCGGATCTCCGTCGGGCCGTGCTGTTGTGCCACGGCGGCGTCAACCCCCACTCCAGCTCGCCCCCATCTTGGGGGCGAGGGATTTCTTGAAGACGCTGCACATCGTGAAAGCGATGGCGGCTAGGAGCGTGCGAAGGCTCTCGCCTTCTTCCCGCCCCCAAGATGGGGGCGGGTGAGGGTGGGGGTTGATGCAGCCGTGGTGTTCCCTGACTGAGCCTACCTAAGGAACCAGCGCTCTAAGCCAGCACCCGCAGCGGCACCAGGTCGTGGAACAGCGGCGTTGCGATCAGCGACTTCGCCGCGGCGATGTTCGGCGCCATCTCTCGATCGTGGCCCCAGAACGCGACCTTGGCGCGGAGCGCCAGCATCGCCTCGGTCAGCTTCGGGCTGGTCGTGATCGGCTTCCGGAGATCGATGCCCTGGCCGGCGGCGAGCAGTTCGATCGCGACGATGCCGGCGGTGTTGTCCGCCATGTCGAGCACGCGGCGCGCGGCATAGGTCGCCATGCTGACATGGTCCTCCTGGTTCGCGGAGGTGGGGAGCGAATCGACGCTGCCCGGGAAGGCCATGGCCTTGTTCTCGCTGGCGAGCGCCGCCGCCGTCACCTGGGCGATCATGAAGCCGGAATTGAGGCCCGGCTCGTGCACCAGGAAGGCGGGCAGGCTGCTCATCCTGGAATCGGTCAGCAGCGCGATGCGCCGTTCCGCGATCGCGCCGATCTCGGCGACGGCGATCGCCATCGTGTCGGCGGCGATCGCCACCGGCTCGGCGTGGAAGTTGCCGCCGGAGATGACCTCGCCCTGGTTGTCATTCCCCCCGTCGCTTCCATCGGCGAAGACCAGCGGGTTGTCGGAGACGGCATTCGCCTCGCGGCCGACCACCGCGGCAGCGTGGCGCAGGGTGTCGAGGCAGGCGCCCATCACCTGCGGCTGGCACCGGAGGCTGTA
>DATKNM010000582.1:0-4008 GCA_035541335.1 Binatia bacterium | reverse complement strand
GCAGCTCGGCTTCGCCGGCCGCGTGGTCGCGATGCTGCAGCATCTGGTCTTCGGCGAGACCCAGCACTGAATGCCCGCGCCGATGGGGCCGACGCCGCGCGCGCTGCGCTTCATCACGTTCGAAGGCGGCGAGGGCGGGGGAAAATCGACCCAGCTCCGGATCCTGGCCGAGGCGCTGCGCGGCGCCGGCGAGACCGTGGTCGCAACCCGCGAGCCCGGCGGCTCGCCCGGCGCCGAGGAAATTCGCCGCCTGCTGGTGGAGGGTGAGCCCGGGCGCTGGGGCCCGGAAGCGGAAGCGCTGCTGCATTTCGCCGCCCGCGCGGAACATCTCCACAAAGTGATCCGTCCGGCTCTCACGGCTGGACAATGGGTCCTCTGCGATCGCTTCGCCGATTCCACGTTGGCTTATCAGGGCTACGGCCAGGGCGTCGATCGCGACTGGCTGCGCCAGCTCCGCATCCGGGTCGTTGGCGCGAGCGAGCCCGGCCTGACCCTGATCCTCGACCTGCCGGTCGAGACCGGCCTCGGCCGCGCGCGCCAGCATCAGCGCTATGAGCGCATGGGTGTCGCCTTCCACCAGCGCCTGCGCGAGGGCTTCCAGGCCATCGCCGCCGAGGAACCGGAGCGCTGCCGCATCATCGATGCCAGCCGACCCCTCGACGTTGTTGCCGCTGACATCCGCAAGGCGGTCGCCCAGCGCTACGGGATCGCGCTCTGATGGCGCGGCGTCCCGCCGATGCCGATGCCCGCGTATTGCCGCCGCCGGAGGCTGCGACGGCGACCCGGCTCATTGGCCATGAGGCCGCAGAGCGCGCCTTCCTGGCGGCGCTCGAGGCCGGGCGCATGCCGCATGCCTGGCTGATCACGGGTCCGAAGGGCGTCGGCAAGGCGACCCTCGCCTTCCGCATGGCGCGCGCGCTGCTCTCGGCGCCGGCAGAGGCCGGGCAGGAGGGCGGCGGCCTGTTCGGCGATGCGCCGGCGCCCGGTGCGCCCACGCTCGACATGGAACCGCAACATCCCGTCTTCCGCCGCCTGGCCGAGCTGGCGCATTCCGATCTCCGCCTGCTGCGGCGCTCGCTCAACGACAAGGGCAGGCTGCGGTCAGAGATCGTGATCGAGGACGTGCGCGCGGCGATCGACTTCCTTCACCTGACGCCGGCGGAGGGCGCCTGGCGCGTTCTCATCGTCGATGCTGCCGACGAGCTCAACCGCAATGCCGCCAATGCGCTGCTGAAGATCCTGGAGGAGCCGCGGCCGCGCACCGTGCTGATCCTGGTCAGCCACGCGCCGGGGCGCCTGTTGCCGACGGTCCGCTCGCGCTGCCGCCGCCTGGTGCTGGCGCCGCTGCCGGCCGCCTTGATGGAGGCCGAGCTCAAGGCCCGGGCGCCGGATCTCTCTGCCGAGGACCTGCACCTGGTCGCGGCCCTGGCCGAAGGCAGCCTCGGCCATGCGCTGAACCTCGTCGAAGCGGATGCACTGACCCTGTTCCGGGAGATCGCGCGACTGCTGGGGCAATGGCCGAATGCCGAGGTCGGCGCCTTGCACAAGCTCGCCGACCGGGTCGCGGGCCGCGGCAGCGAGCGCGAATTCGAGCTGGCGGCGGAGCTGCTGGAATGGATCGGCGCGCGGTTCCTGCGGAATGCTGCCCTTGGTGGCAAGGTCGGCCGCGAAGCCTATCCCGGCGAGGCGGATTTGACGCGGAAATGGCTGGCGGCGGCCGGACTTGATCGCTGGCTGGAGCTGTGGGAAAAGGTCGAGCGGCTGTTCGCCCGGGTGCTGAGCGTCAATCTCGACCGCCGGCAAGCTTGGCTGACGGCTTGGCTCGCTCTCCAAGCGGTGGAGGCGGGTGGCCTCGACGCCGGAATGTCCGGCGGCGAGAGCCGGACCGGCGAGGTTTCGCCGACTTTCCCATAACCCCAAGCCATGTTCCCGGGATTCGGATGGCCGAGCGCAAGACTTTCTACGTCACCACGCCGATCTACTATGTGAACGATTCACCGCATATCGGGCACGCCTACACGACGCTTGCCTGCGATGCGCTGGCGCGGTTCATGCGGCTCGACGGCTATGACGTGCATTTCCTGACCGGCACCGACGAGCACGGGCAGAAGGTCGAGAAATCGGCGGCGCTGGCCGGCAAGGATCCGCAGGCCTTCACCGACGAGGTCTCGCAGCGTTTCCGCCTGCTCGCCGAGGCGATGAACATCTCCAACGACGATTTCATCCGCACCACCGAGGCGCGGCACATCGCCTCCTGCCAGGAGCTGTGGCGCCGGCTGAAGGAGCGGGGGCAGATCTATCTCGGCTCCTATTCCGGCTGGTACGCAGTGCGCGACGAGGCCTATTACCAGGAGGACGAGCTCGAGACCCGGCCCGACGGCAAGAAGGTCGCGAAGACTTCCGGCGCCGAGGTCGAGTGGGTCGAGGAGCCGAGCTACTTCTTCCAGCTCTCGGAATGGCAGCAGCCGCTGCTCGATTTCTACGCCAAGCACCCGGAGTTCATCGCCCCGGAATCCCGCAGGAACGAAGTCGTGAGCTTCGTGAAGCAGGGCCTGAAGGACCTCTCGGTCTCGCGCACCACCTTCAAGTGGGGCGTTCCGG
Organism: Binatia bacterium; assembly: GCA_035541335.1. Lineage (GTDB taxonomy): Bacteria > Pseudomonadota > Alphaproteobacteria > Dongiales > Dongiaceae > Dongia. The sequence continues at coordinate 1,407 of DATKNM010000582.1, read as the reverse complement.
TGCCGGACGATGCCGACCACATCATGTATGTCTGGCTGGACGCGCTCACCAACTACATCACCGCGGTCGGCTTTCCGGACACCGAGCGCGAGAGCTATGTGAAGTTCTGGCCGGCCGACCTGCACATGGTCGGCAAGGACATCGTGCGGTTCCACGCGATCTACTGGCCGGCCTTCCTGATGGCTGCGGGCCTCGAGCCGCCGCAACGTGTGTTCGCCCATGGCTGGTGGACCAACGAGGGCCAGAAGATCTCGAAGTCGCTCGGCAATGTGATCGACCCGCATGCGCTGATCGCGCGCTACGGCCGCGACCAGGTGCGCTATTTCCTGCTGCGCGAGGTGCCGTTCGGCAATGACGGCGACTTCTCGCACCGGGGGATGGTGCAGCGGATGAACGGCGACCTCGCCAACGGGCTCGGCAATCTCGCCCAGCGCGTGCTCTCGATGATCAACAAGAACTGCGACGCCAAGGTGCCGCAGCACGGCGTCCTTGCCGAGGCCGACGGGAAGCTGCTGGGCGCCGCCCACGGCCTCCTGGTGCAGTGCCGGCCGCTGATGATGTCGCAGCAGTTCCACAAAGTGCTGGAGACGATCTGGCTGGTGGTGACCGAGGCCGACCGCTATGTGGACGAGCAGGCGCCCTGGGCCCTGAAGAAGACCGATCCCGCGCGGATGGGAACCGTGCTCTATGTGCTGGCCGAGACCGTCCGGCACCTCGCCTTGATCGTGCAGCCATTCATGCCGGAATCCTGCGCGAAGATCCTGGACCAGCTCGCGGTCGGCGAAGGGCATCGCGACTTCGCCGCCCTGGGGCCGGAGCATGCGCTCAAGGCCGGCAGCGGCCTGCCGAAGCCGGAAGGCGTGTTTCCGCGCTTCGTGGAAGAACCGGCGGCGTGACCGAGGTGAGTGCGGGGCCGCGGCTGGTCGACAGCCACTGTCATCTCGACTTCCCGGACTTCGCCGGGCAGGTCCCGCAGGTGCTGGAACGGGCCGCCGCCAACGGCGTTGCCCATCTCGTGACCATCTGCACCCGGGTGTCCGAGTTCGACAAGGTCCTGGCGATCGCCGAGAGCGACCCCCGGATCAGCTGCTCGGTCGGTATCCATCCCCATGAGGCGGCGGAAGAGCCCGCGGTCGATGCCGCGCGGCTGGTCGCCCTGGCGCAACACCCGAAGGTGGTCGGCATCGGCGAGGCCGGGCTCGACTATTACTACGACAAGAGCCCGCGGGAGCGGCAGCGCCAGGTCTTCGCGACGCATATCGAGGCGGCGCGGAAGTCGCACCTGCCGCTGATCGTCCACAGCCGCGACGCCGACGACGATACGATCACGGAGTTGCAGGCGGGAGCGGAGCAGGGCGCACAAGACGGCGACAAGCTGACCGGCGTCATCCATTGCTTCACCTCGAC
>DATKNM010000581.1:0-2228 GCA_035541335.1 Binatia bacterium | reverse complement strand
GAGCCGGCCCTGCTCGCCGCCGGGCACCCGCGCCGCATAAGCGTTCAGCGCCGCGAGATAACTCGCCTGGCTCTTCTGGAACTCGGCCTTGGCGCAGGTCCAGAGCGGCGAATTCGCGATGATGTCGTCCGCCGTCGGCACACGGGACCCGCAGGCGGGAATCGGAGTCCAACTGTCCGCTGCGTTTGCCGCCGCGGCGAAAGCCAGGAATAAGAGGACGGTCGTGAAGATGCCGAGCGGATTTCGCATGCGCACCTCGGAACGAATCGGTCTTCGCCCAAGGTAACCGCGGCCGACCGCCAACTCAATCCGCGCGCTCTGTTATTTCGCGAGGAAGTCCCGAATGGCGGCGATGGTCTCCGACGGCGCTTCTTCCATCAGCCAATGGCCGCTGCCGGCGATCACCACCTCGGTCACGTGGTCCGCGGCGCTGCGCATCACCAGGGCCTCGTTCGCGCCGAACGACTTTTCCCCGCCGATGGCGAGCACCGGCATCTCCAGCCGCGCAGTGGACTTCGCGTTGTCCACGGCGTCCTGCCGGATCGCCCGGAACTGCGCGAAGGCCGCATGCATCGCGCCGGGGGCGGCGTAGAGCTTGGCGTAGTGCCGGCGCGTCGCCTCGTCGATCTTCTTGGGATCGCCGGCGAAGTCGTTCCAGAAGCGATCGAGATAGATGCGCTCGCGGCCCTTCACCAGCCGCTCCATGTCCGGCCCGCCGAAATCGAAATGCCAGAGCAGCGGGCTCCGCACGATGCTGTCCCAGGGGCCGACGCCCGGCACCGGCGCGTCCATCACCACCAGCTTGTCGGTCTTGTCGGGATAGCGTGCGGCATAGGCATAGGCGACCATCGTGCCGATGTCGTGGCCGATGATGACGGCGTGATCGAGGCCGAGTTTGCTGAGCACCGCGCGGATGTCCGCCGCCTGGGTCCGCTTGTCGTAACCCTCCGCCGGATGCGAGGAGAGGCCCATGCCGCGGAGATCCGGAACCACCACCGTGTGGTCGCGCGCGAGATCGGCGGCGAGCGGCGCCCACATGTCCCCGGTATCGCCGAAGCCGTGCAGCAGCACCACCGCCGGCCCCTGCCCGCCGATCCTTGTGTGGATCGTGGCGCCCTCGGTCTTGATCTCCTCGACCCGGAACGACGCCGGAAACGGCTTCACCTCCGCCGCCGCCGGAAGGGCAACGGACAGGATGCCGATGATCGAGATCGCCATTTTCAACAATTGTCTTCTCCCGAATCGCCCATGAAGGACGATAGCAGATCGCTCGGGAGAAGCCCCGCATAGTCTGGAGCGTTGGAGGCCCTCAATCCTCCTGCCGGTGCACGTCGTGCACCACGCAGCCGGCGCCCTGGGCGGGCATCTCAAGCCAGTGGCGGTGGCGGAGCGTGCGCTTGGTGTCCTCGTAGCCGCTCTGCCAGTGCTCGCGCATCGAGGTCGCGGAGAACTCGTAGTCCTTGGCGTGGCCCTCATAGGCCTTCTGCTGGTAGATCAGCTGCAGGATGGTGATCTCGGGGAGGTCCTTCAACTCATCGCGCAGCTGCCGCTCGTCCGCGGAGAGCACCTCCTCCGGCACCTTGCTGAGCGCCTGGTAGAGCCGGGTCTTCCAGCCGTGGATGCGGCGATAGACGTCGGTGTTGTAACGGGTGCGCGACGAATACATGATGTCCTTGTGCCGCGCCATCACGTCCTGGATGTCGCGGGGCAGCACGCCGCGGGTGCTGAAGAGATCGACCTGGAAGACGAGTGAGTTGAAGTCGTCCTCCTGTTCCAGGAGGTATTGCAGCGGCGTGTTGGAGACGATGCCGCCGTCCCAGAAATAGTCGGTGCCGATCTTGATCATGGGCAGGGCCGGCGGCAGTGCGCCGGAGGCCATGATGTGCTCGGGCTCGATCTCCTCACGCGCATTGTCGAAATACTGGAAGTTGCCAGTGAGCACGTTGACGGCGCCGACCGAGAGCCGCACCGGTCCCCGGTTCAGCAGCGTGAAGTCGACGAGGTCGAGCAGGGTCTGCTTCAAGGGCGCGCTGTCGTAATAGCTGGTCGCGTCCTTGGCACCCGTCGGCGTCATCCAGGGTCCCGGTTTCCGCGGCTCGAAGAAGCCGGGCTGGCCCTGGGTCATGGTGAGGAAGGCGCTGGTGGCGTTGCGCGCCATGCGGAACATGTCGCCGTCCGGCGTGAAGGCCCAGATCCGCCGGTCGGTGATCCGCTCCCAGAAGGCGCGC
>DATKNM010000580.1:0-3440 GCA_035541335.1 Binatia bacterium | reverse complement strand
GGCCCCGAGGACCCGCACTGCTCGGCGGTGCTGGTGGCGTCCGACGTCATCGCCACCGCCGCGCATTGCCTGTTCCTGAACAACGCCAAGGCGGCGGTCCGGCCCGGCGACCTGGTCTTCCGCCCCAATCTCGGCGGCCTGCCGGCCTACCCGCCGTCGCGGGGCATCGCGTTCAAAGGTCTCGGCGGCGTCATCCGCGGCGGCAAGCTCCGGAACGAGGACGTGCCCAACGATTGGGCGCTGATCACCATCAGCCCGCCGGTGGCGGGCGTGCAGCCGTTGCCGGTCGCATCGCTGCCGATCTCCGGCATGCTGCGGCTGGTGCAGTCCGGCGACCGGCTGGTGACCGCGGGCTACGGCAACGGTGCCTATGACGAGCTCCGGCTGCATACACCGTGCCGGATCATCCCCCAATCCGAGCTCGGCATGTTCCCCGACGACGACATGTTGATCACGAGCTGCATCTTCCGGGTGGGCGACAGCGGCGGGCCGATCCTGCTGGTCGACGGCGCGGGGCAGCCGGCCCTGATCGGCATCATCTCCGGCTTCGGCCGCAAGCCGAAGAGCACCGAGCCGGTGGGAATCGGGGTCAATGCCGGGGTCTTCCTGCCCTATATCGGCGTCCGTACAGCCCCCAAGATCGCCGCCGCAAATTGACAGGGTTCTTCGAGCTGTATACAGCTTGAGGTGCCGGTGGGAGACCGTGAGTCCAGATCCATGAGCCGAAATCCGCGCTACGACATCCTTTTTCAGCCGGTCCGGATCGGGCCGAAGACGGCGAAGAACCGGTTCTACCAGGTGCCGCATTGCACCGGCATGGGCTTCGACCTGCCACACAGCGTGGCCCGGCTCCGGGAGATCAAGGCCGAGGGCGGCTGGGGCGTCGTCAACACGGAATACTGCTCCCTCCACTGGTCGAGCGAGGATGCGCCCTACCGGCTCTGCGCGCTCTGGGACGAGAACGACGTCCGCATCCAGTCGATGACGGTCGAGAAGATCCACGGCTTCGGCGCATTGGCCGGCGTCGAACTCTGGCATGGCGGCAACCATGCTCCCAATCGCGCCAGCCGCGAGACCCCGCTCTCGCCTTCGGGCTCGACCCAGCACGCGGTCTTCCCGCAGCAGACCCGGGCGATGGACCGGGAGGACATCCGCAATCTCCGCCGCTGGCAGGTCGATGCCGCGAAGCGCGCGATGCGTGCCGGCTTCGACATCGTCTATTGCTACGCGGGTCACGGCTACCTGCCGTTCCAGTTCATCACCCGGCGCTGGAACCAGCGCAGCGACGAATACGGCGGCTCGATCGAGAACCGCGCGCGGCTTCTGAAGGAGATGATCGAGGACACCAGGGACGCGGTCGGCCAGTCTTGCGCCGTCGCCGTGCGCCTCGCGGTCGATGAGCTGTTGGGACCGGAAGGCGTCACCGCCGAGAACGATGGCCGCGAGGTCATCGAATACCTCGCCGAGCTGCCCGATCTCTGGGACGTCAATGTCTCCTATGTCGACAACGATTCCATGTCCGCCCGCTTCGGCGAGGAAGGCAACCAGGAGAAATACATCGGCTTCGTGAAGCAGCTGACCTCGAAGCCGGTGGTCGGCGTCGGCCGCTTCACCTCGCCCGACACCATGGCCTCCATGGTGAAGCGCGGCGTGCTCGACTTCATCGGCGCGGCGCGGCCCTCGATCGCCGATCCCTGGATCCCGCGCAAGATCGACGAGGGTCGCGAGGCAGAGATCCGGGAATGCATCGGCTGCAACATCTGCCGCGCGCAGAACAACCAGGGCGTCCCGCTCCGCTGCACCCAGAACCCGACCATCGGCGAGGAATACCGCCGCGGCTGGCATCCGGAGATCATCGCGCCGAAATCCGGCTTTGCCGAGGATACGGTGCTGGTGATCGGCAGCGGGCCGGCCGGCCTCGAATGCGCGATGAGCCTCGGCAAGCGCGGCTACAAGGTGGCGCTCGCCGAGCGCGACCGGCATCTCGGCGGGCGCTTGAACCGCGAGCCGAAGCTGCCCGGCCTCGCCTCCTGGGCGCGGGTGAAGGACTATCGCCTCGGCCAGATCGAGCGGCTCGGCAATGTCGAGGTCTTCCCGGAAACCTATCTCGACCGCGACCAGGTCTATGAGCTCGGCTACGCCCATGTGATCTGCGCGACCGGCGCCACCTGGCGGCGCGACGGCGTCGGCCACAACGTGCACTTCCCGGTGCCGGGCTGCGAGGGCGTCAACGTGCTGACGCCGGACGACGTGATGGCCGGCGCTCCGGTCGTCGGCCCGGTGCTGATCTATGACGACGACCAGTATTATATGGCCGGCGTCCTCGCCGAGAAGCTGCGGACGGCGGGGCTCGACGTCACGCTGGCGACGCCGGGCCTCGACGTCTCGAGCTGGACGCTGTTCACCGACGAGCAGTTCAAGGTGCAGACGCGGCTGATGCAGGCCGGGGTGAAGCTCGTTCTCGCGCATAAGCTCAAGGCCTGGCACCAGGATCACGCCGAGCTCGCCTGCATCTATACCGGCAAGGCAAGGCGCGCCGCCGCGGCGACGCTGATCCTGGTGACCTCTCGGATCGCCAACGACACGCTTTATCGCGAGCTGAAGGCCGACGAGGCCGGGCGCAAGGCGGCCGGCGTCCAGACCCTGCGCGCGATCGGCGATTGCGACGTCCCCGGCGCCATCGTCCATGCGACCTATGCCGGCCACAGAGCGGCGCGGGAGTTCGGCGAGGCGATCGACCCCGACCGCTTCCCCTATCGCCGCGAGCTGGTGTTCGTGCCGTGAGCGGCGAGCGTGGCGCCCGGGAGACCCTGCGCAGGCGCGAGCGGCGGGTGAATCCGACCGGCATCCGGCAGCTCCCCTTCGCCCGGGTCGAGAATAACTATCCACCGATCGCACTTCTCTCCGCCGACGAGCTCGAGGCGATCCATCGCGCCTCGCTGAAGCTGCTCCAGGAAGTCGGCATGGAGGTGCTGCACGAGGAGAGCCGCCGTGTCCTCAGGGCAGCGGGCGCCGAGGTCGATGAGACGACGCAGCGCGTGCGCTTCGACCCGGCGCTGATCGAGACCGAGATCGCAAAGGCGCCGGCCGAGTTCGCGCTCCATGCCCGCAACTCCGCCTATGACGTTAAGCTGGGCGGGCCGCATGTGATCTTCGCCGCGACCGGCGGGCCCGCCTTCGCCAGCGACCTCGATCGCGGGCGGCGCGCCGGCAACTACCAGGACATGTGCGACTACATCAAGCTCGTGCATCGCCTGAACGTGATCCACCAGGAAGGTGGCTGCCCGATCGAGCCGACCGACCTCCCGGCCGAGACCCGGCATCTCGATTTCTATCGCGCCGCCATTGGTCTTACCGACAAGACCTGGCAGTGCTGGGCCCTGGGCGGCTATCGCGTCGAGGATGCGATCGAGATGGCGGCGATCGCCCATGGCAAGACG
>DATKNM010000579.1:0-9502 GCA_035541335.1 Binatia bacterium | reverse complement strand
TGGAAGCCGGAAGTCGCCTGGTGCGCCAGCGATCTCTGGATGGACGGCAAGATCGTCGCCGACAGCCCGCGCGCGATCCTGAAGCGGAAGATCGAGGAGGCCGCCAAGAAGGGCTTCCGCATGAAGAGCGGCGTCGAGTGCGAATACTTCATGATCACGCCGGACGGCCGCTCGATCTCCGACGCCGCCGACACGCAGGACAAGCCCTGCTACGACCAGCAGGCGCTGATGCGCCGCTACGACGTGATCACCGAGATCTGCGACAGTATGCTGGCGCTCGGCTGGGGTCCCTATCAGAACGACCATGAGGACGCCAACGGCCAGTTCGAGATGAACTGGAACTACGACGACTGCTTGCTGACCGCCGATCGCCACGTCTTCTTCAAGTACATGACGAAGGCGATCTGCGAGAAGCACGGCCTCCGCGCCACCTTCATGCCGAAGCCGTTCTCCAACCTGACCGGCAATGGCTGCCACGCCCACGTCTCGTTCTGGGACAAGACCGGCAAGACCAACCTGTTCTCGGACGCGAAGGGCGAGCTCGGGCTCTCCAGGACCGCCTACAAGGTGCTGGGCGGCTTGGTCCACAGCGCCGACGCGCTCTGCTCTATCTTCAACCCGACGGTCAACTCCTATAAGCGCATCAACGCGCCGAGAACGACGTCGGGCGCCACCTGGTCGCCGAACACCATCACCTGGACCGGCAACAACCGCACCCACATGATCCGGGTGCCCGATGCCGGCCGCTTCGAGCTTCGCCTCGCCGACGGCGCCGCCAATCCCTACCTGCTGCAGGCCGGCATCCTCTCGGCGGGCCTCGACGGCATCGAGAACAACCGCGATCCGGGCAAGCGCCTCGACATCAACATGTACACCGAAGGCCATACGGTGAAGGGCGCCAAGAAGCTGCCCCTGAACCTCTTGGACGCGCTGCGCCTCACCGACAAGAGCAAGACGGTGCGCGAGCAGCTCGGCGACGGCTTCATCGACTCCTACATCAAGATGAAGACCGACGAATGGAACAGCTTTACGAAGCACCTGACCGACTGGGAGCGCCAGAACACGCTCGATTGCTGAGCCGCGGCGTCGATCTTCTGCGCCTCAGTGCGCCTCGGCCTTTGCGGCCGGCGCCATTCGCGGCTTGGAGAGCAGCGGGATCGCGACCAGGGCGCCGATGAAGATCGACGCCATGACGAGCTGGGTGTCGGCGAGGGTCAGCACCTCGGCCTGCTGATGGACGACACGCGCCAGCATCTTCGCGCTGGCGAGGGTGGAGCTCTCGCCCATCGAGCCGTCGATCGTGCCCTGGGCGCCGTTCATGAAACGCTCCAGGTTCGGGTTGCCCATCGTGAGCGGTTCCACCAGCCGCGCCCAATGGAGGGCGAGGCGATCGTTGATGATGGTGTTGATGCCCGCGAGCCCGATGGCGCCGCCGAGATTGCGCATCAGGTTGTAGAGCCCGCTGGCGTTCTTCAGGCGCTGCGGCGGCAGGGTGCCGAGCGCAACCGCATTGATCGGGATGAACAGGAACATGAGGGCGAAGCCGCGCACCGCCTGCGGCACGAAGAACTGCCAGAAGCCCCATTCCGACGTCATGTGCGACTGCATCCAGACGCCGCCGCCGAACATCAGCAGGCCGAAGGCCAGCATGACGCGGAGATCGAGCTTGCCGGCGAGCCTTCCTGCGATCGGCGCCGACATGAACTGGAAGCAGCCGGTGACGAACATGATCTCGCCGATCTGCAGCGCGTTGAAGCCACGCACCTGGCCGAGGAAGATCGGCGTCAGATAGGTCGAACCGTAGAGCCCGATGCCGATGATGAAGCTGTAGATGCAGCCGAGCGCGAAGTTCCGGTCGGCGAAGCCGCGGAGATCGACGATCGGCGACTTGGCGGTGAAGCTGCGCCAGAAGAAGAGGACGGCGAAGACCACGGCCACGATCGCCGCGTTGCGGATCGCCGGGTCCTCCAGCCAGTCGTTCCGCGGGCCTTCCTCGAGGGCATATTGCATGCACCCCAGGAAGACCGCCATCAGGATGAGGCCGAGATAGTCGAAGCCCTTCAGGAGCGAGCGGTCGCCCTTGTCGAAATCGACCAGCCACCAGACGCCGGTCGTCACCACGATCCCGGGGAGCAGGTTGGCGAGGAACAGCCAGTGCCAGGAGAAGGCCTGGGTCAGCCAGCCGCCGAGCGTCGGCCCCAGGGTCGGCGCCATGGTCGCGACCAGGCCCATCAGCACCGAGAGGAAGTTGCGCCGTTCCGGCGGGAAGACGATGAAGGACGTGGCGAAGACCGTCGGGATCATCGCTCCGCCAAGGAAGCCCTGGGCGGCGCGGAAGATGATCATCGAGTTGATGTCCCAGGCGAGCGCGCAGAGCGCACTGGTCAGCGTGAACCCCGCGGCGGCGATCGCGAAGAACACGCGGGTCGACATCAGCCGCGACAGCACGCCGGTCAGCGGGATCATCACCACCTCGGCGATGAGATACGAGGTCTGCACCCAGCTGATCTCGTCGGCGCTGGCCGCGAGCCCGGCCTGAATCTCGGCGATCGAGCTCGAGACGATCTGGATGTCCAGGATCGCCATGAACATCCCGAACACCATGATCATGAACCCGACCCAGTCCCGGGCGGTGAGCGGGCGATTCAGCATCGGGCTTGGTCCTGAGAAGGCTCAGGCAGTGGCAAGACCCTCATCCTCACCTTCTCCCTACGGGAGAAGGAACGCTGTCGCGTCAGCCTTTCTAACTCAGTAGCGGCGAGCGCGCTGCCGAGCTCCCTCTCCCGTAGGGAGAGGGCCGGGGTGAGGGTCTTGACGCAGCTTGGGCGCAACAACGAACGCTCCCCCGGTCCACCGGACTACTGGTCGCTCGCCACCGCGGCGCCGAAGAGGAGGCCGCCCTCGGCGACTTTCGGAGCATCGGCGCTGCCGGGACCGGTGCGGGTGTCGACATCGACCACCACCGAGAGGCCGGGGCGCAGCAGGCCGTGCAGCGGGTTGTCGGCGGGGAGGGCGATGCGGACCGGCACGCGGCGCACGATCTTGGTGAAGTTCCCGGTGGCGTTCTCCTCGGGGAGCAGGCTGAACTCGGCGCCGCTCGCCGGGGCGAAGCTCTCGACCGTGCCCAGGAGCTTGTGGCTCGGGAAGGCATCGACCGAGACCTCGACCTGCTGGCCGGGGCGCATGTTGTCGAGCTGCGTCTCCTTGAAGTTCGCCACAACGTGCACGGCATTCGGCACCAGCGAGAGCAACTGCGTGCCGGCCTTTACGTACTGGCCGACGCGCACCGCGCGGTTGCCGATCACGCCGTCGATCGGCGCCTTGATCACCGTGCGGTCAAGATCGATCTCCGCGAGCTTCTTGGCGGCCGCGGCCTCCATCTGCTTCGCCTCGGCTTCCTTGCGCGAGGCCTGATAGACGCCGAGCTGGGTCTGCTCCGCGGCGAGCTGGGCCGAGGTCTCGGAAATCGCCGCCTGCGCCTTCAGGTAGGACGCGGTCGCCTCGTCCAATTCCTGGGTGCCGATTACCTTATCGACGATCATCTTCTTGTAGCGGTCATAGACGGTCTTCGCGCGATTGAGTTCCGCGGCGGCGCTGCGCTGCTGCGCCACGATCTGGTCGATCTTGGTCTGCTGCCAGGTGATCTCGCTGTCGATGGTGCTGATCGAGGCCTGCGCTGCGGCGAGCGAGGCGTCCGCCTGCGCGACCTTGGCACGGTAGTCGTCGTCCTCGATGGTGACCAGCACGTCGCCGACCTTCACCGCCTGGTTGTCGCCGACCAGGACGTGGGCGACGCGGCCCTCGATCAGCGGGCTGACGACGGAGATATCGCCCTCCACATAGGCATTGTCGGTGGTTTCCTGGAAGCGGCCGGTCTTCCACCAATAGGCTCCGCCGCCGAGGGCGCCGGCTGCTATAATCAGCACCAGGACGGCGCGAATCACGAGCTTGGCCATCGCGTTGTTATCCTTTGTTTTCAATAAAGTGCGACGGTTCGTCCGATGAGACTGAACCGTCTAGTTTAGAGTTGACCGAGAATGGCCCGATGGCCTAAGTGAGTCAAGATAGAACTGAACCGTACAGTCTAGTCGATTGTGACGGAGATCACAGTCGATGCTCCGGCCCCGATGCGATACCGGAGGCCGTCCTGCCTGGGAGTTGAGAGACCATGAGTTCTGCCCTCGTCGCCGAAACCCTCATGCCGCCAGCCGGCCGCCGCCCGGAGAAGACCGAGCGCATCCTGGAGGCCGCGGGCCAGCTGTTCCGCGACCAGGGCTATGGCGCGGTCAGCATGGACCAGATCGCCCGCGAGGCCGGCGTCTCGAAGGCGACGGTCTACGCCCATTTCGAGAGCAAAGAGCGCTTGTTCGCCGCCATGGTGCAGAGCGCCTGCGCCGCCTATGCGGAGGGGATCGTTCCCCAGGTGACCGAGCTCGACGATCCGCGCGAGGCGCTGGACCGCATCGCCCGCAGCATCGAGAGCTTCCTCTTGGCGCCCAAGACCCTCGGCATCTATCGCGTGATCATCGCCGAGGGCCCGCGCTTCCCGGAGCTGGTGCAGGCCTTTGTCGAGTCCGGCCCGATGCCGTTCCTGAAGTTGCTGACCGAGTTCTTCGAATGCGCCGACCGGCGCGGCGTCCTCCGGGTATCCAATCCCCGCCTCGCCGCCCACCAGCTGGTCTGGCTGGTGCGCGGACCGCTCTACATGCGGCGGATGCTGAACGTTGAGGCGATCATGAAGGACGAGCCCAGCGTCGAGGACGTGGTGAAGGGCGCCGTCGACATGATGCTGAAGGGCTACGCCCCGGCGGCGTAGCGCGTCTTCAGGAGAGGGGCATGAAGAAGAGCGGCGCACCGGAAGAGAAATCGGCTTCGGCGGCGATCGATGCCCGGATCAAGGAGCTCGGCGACTGGCGGGGCGAGATGCTCGGCCGGCTCCGCGCACTCATCAAGGAAGCCGATCCCGAGGTCGTCGAGACCTGGAAGTGGCGCGGCGTCCCGGTCTGGGAGCATGACGGTATCATCTGCACCGGCGAAACCTACAAGGCGGTCGTGAAGATGACCTTCGCCAAGGGCGCGGCTTTGAAGGACCCCGCGGGCCTTTTCAATTCCAGCCTCGACGGCAACACCCGCCGCGCCATCGACTTCCGCGAGGGCGAGAAGATCAACGCCGCGGCCCTGAAAACCCTGATCCGCGCCGCCGTCGCGTCGAACATGTCGAAGGGTCGGGGCTGAGTCACCCCTTCCGCGTCACCCGCACCAGCCCGAGCTTCGCCAGCCACAGCAGGCTGCGCGCCATCAGCGTACGGTTCGCGTCCGGCCAACGTTGCGCCAGGTCCGCGACGGTGGCACCCCCCTGCTGCTGCAAGGTGGCGAGCAGCTTGTGCATCTCCTCCGGCGGCGGATTGACCGTGCGGGCGAAGGCGACCAGCGGCGAGCCGGTCACCGCGTCGAAGGTCTTCGCATCGGCGCCCGGCGCCGGTGCGATGCGGTCCTCCGGCGCCAGGGTCGCCGTCGCATAAGAGGCGAAGGCGTGAAAGGGATCGGCGCGGGTCGGATGCGCCGGCCGGCCGGCTTCGCGCGACGCTGATTCCTTTGCCGTCTTGCGCCGGTCCATGAGCTCCGCCCAGAGCTGCTGGTACTTGCCGATCACGACGCGCCAATCGAATTCCGCGACTGCACGGGCGCGGGCAGCGTCTCCCATCTGCTTGCGCAGTGCCGGATCGGCGATCAGCTTCCCATAGGCTGCGGCGCAGGAATCGGGATCCACCGCCACGAACTGGCTCGCGAAGCCGCAATAGTGATCGTAGTTGTCGATGGCCGCCGCATGCCGGTCGGCGAGATCCTCGGCCCAGCCCGGCGGGGGCATGATGGTCGGGACCCGGATGCCGTCGACGCCGTCGCGGATCGTGTCGCGATAGCCGTTCCAGTCGGTGACGACGCTGGGGAGGCCCGCGGCCATGCCCTCGACCGGTGCCAGCCCATAGGTCTCCTGGATGTTGTCGGAGAGAGAGGTAAAGATGTCGGCCGCCTGCCAGGCCTGCTGCCGCGCGGCACCATTGCGCCCGTCGACGAACTTGCATTTGACCGAGGGGCAGAAGGTGGCGGCGCCGGACTTGAACGCGTTCTCGATGAAGTCATTGGCGAACCAGCCGGCCTGGATCAGGTGGATGCGGGTCTTCGGCTGCGCCCGCGCCGCACGCTCCAGGCCGAGATACATCGGCAGCGGATGCGCCTTGGCATGGAAGCTCAAGCGTCCGACGAAGAGGACGACGATGTCCTCGTCGCCGATGCCGAGCGCCTTCCGCGCCGAAGCGCGCTTGCCTGCATCGGGGGTGAAGCTCTCAGTGTCGATGCCGAGCGGAATCACCGGCAGCTGCGGTCGCGGGAAGGCTTGTGCGCCGAGCCGCGCGCGGAGGAATTCCGCCTGTGCCTCCAGCACGAATTCGACAGTCTCCCGAACCACGACCGAGGTGCAGACCAGCGCGTCCCATTCCTGCACCGGCGCCAATTGCAGGCCGGAGATCCAATCCATTGCCCCGGCGGAGGCGGTGGTGTGGGTCACGCCGACGATCGAATACCCGCGCTGGTCGAAGCGCCGCCGCCGCCAGGCATGGAGCGAGAGGCTCGGGTCCGGCAGATAGAGGGTGCCGGCCTCGCCCGCGGAGCGCGCATCGACCTCGTTCAGCCACTGGATCGGCCGCTGGTTGCCGGCCGCCTTCGCCGCCTCGACGAAATGCGCCGCGTCGTCGCGCTTCGGCGTGTAGCAAAAGAGCCGGTCGACCTCGGCGTGGCGCACGAAGCCGCGGAGGAAGCCTTCGCCGGCGGCCTGCCGGCCCATGAGCCGCGGCCCCGTGGTGGCATAGCCCTCCGGGCGATAGAGAATCGCCGCATTGGCGCCCTTGGCCATCATCCTTGCTTTCCGATAAAATTTCCCGGCGGCGAGCATAACCGCCGGACAACGGTGCGCGAAGCGCAAAGCGCGACGCCCGGTCCGGGACTTAGTGAGTCGCTGACCGGCCTTCCAGCAACGCGCGCTCCTCCTGGAACAGGCGGATGATCGCATCCATGACGGCGCGCACCCGGGGCAGGGCGCGGAGGTCGCGGTGCACCAGCAGCCACTGCTCCGCGATGATCTCCTTCAGCACGCCGCCGATGCGGCGCAGCCCGGGATCGGCATCGCCGAGATGGCAGGGCAGCACCGCGACGCCGGCGCCGGCGCGCACCGCCTGCTGCAAGACCTGCCAGTCATTGGTGCGGATCGCCGGACGCTTCCCTTCGAGGAGGGCGTGCAGCCAGGCCTGGCCCGGCATGTAGCCGTGCTCCTCGTCGAAGCCGATCCAGGTCATCTGCCGCAAGGCCTCGCGCGATGGCCTGCCGATTTCGAGCTTCCGCGCGCCGTAGACCGCGTAGGCGGCGCGGCCGAGCTTGCGGGTGACGATGCTGGCGAGGTCGGGCACCTGTTCGCGGATCATGAGGTCCGCCTCGCGGCGCGAGAGGTTGGCCAGCATGTGGCTCGCCACCAGCTCGAACTCGATGCAGTTGAGGTTGCGCCGGAGCCGGGGCAGATGGCGCGCCAGGAAATCGGTGGTGGCCTCGCCGGCGGAGATCCGCACCGTGCCGTGCACCGTGTCGCCGAGGCCGGCGCTGCGGCGGTGAATCGCCGCCGCCGCGTCCTCCATCGACTGCACGTCGCCCAGCAGGCCTTCGCCGGCGGCGGTCAGCACGAAGCGGTCGGGCAGGCGGTCGAAGAGGCGCGCGCCGACCGCCGTCTCCAGCTGCTTCACCCGCCGCGCCACGGTCGGATGGCTGACGTTGAGCCGCTTCGCGACCCGCGTCAGCTTCCCCTCCCGCGCCAGCGCGAGGAACACCCGGAGATCGTCCCAATCTTCCAGCATGGCCGCAGTCTAGCCCGCCCCACACGATATCTGCTGAACATTTTTCTACAGCCGTGGTTCGGAAATGTCGAATTGTGAACATTGGCGTACAGGCGCATCCTGGCCGAAATCTGGACCTTTGGAGCATTCCCATGCATTTCGATTCCCGGCTCTGGCGCTTCACGGAAGGCGTCCGCCTCCGCATCCTCTTGGCGACGCTGATCGGGCTCGGCGCGGTCGGGCTCGGCATGGCGCGACTGATGCTGCTGGCTTGGCTGATCGCCGTGGTCTTCGCCGGCCGCGATCTCGCCGGGCTCGTCCTGCCGATCGCCGGCATCGCCGCGGTCATGGTCCTGCGTGGCGCCTTCGAGCACTGGCGCGTCACCGTCGCCCACGACACTGCCGCCCGGGTGCAGAAGCACCTCCGCCGCACCGTCTATGACCGGATCGCGGCACTCGGGCCCGGCGCCATCGCCCGGCAGCGCAGCGGCGCGCTGGCACTCTCGCTGATCGACGGCGTCGAGCAGCTCGAGGTCTATTTCGGCCAGTTCCTGCCGCAGTTCCTGATCTCGCTGCTGGCGCCGGTGGTGATCTTCGCCGTCATCGCCGTGATCGACCTGCCGGTCGCCGCGGTGATGTTCGGCTTCGCCATCCTGGCGCTGTTCGCGCCGGCGCTCTGGCACAAGCACGACGCCGCGCGCTCGAAGCAGCAGCAGGCGGCGTACAGCGCCTTCGCCGCCGAGTTCCTGGATTCGGTGCAGGGCCTCGCCACCCTGAAGTCGTTCGGCCAGAGCGGCGCGCGGGCACAGGCGCTCGCGCTGAAGGCGCACGAGCTCTTCCGCCGCACCATGTGGGTCCTGGGCTTGAACGTGCTCTCCCGCGGCATCACCGACAGCGCCATCGCCTGCGGTGCCGCAGCGGGCCTGGCACTCGGCGCCTGGCGGGTGGAGAGCGGAGCGATGAGCCTCGCGTCGCTGCTGGTGATCCTGATGCTCGGCACCGAGGTCTATCGCCCGATGCGCGAGCTCCGCTCGGTGCTGCACCAGGGCATGGTCGGCATGGCGGCGGCGAGCGGCATTCATCGCATCCTGGAAGACCGGCCGCTGATCGCCGACGCGCCGGTTGCCGCCCTGCCGGCGCCGCTCGAACCCAGCATCGCCTTCGAGCAGGTGCGCTTCCGCTATCCCGGCGCCGCGCGCATCGTGCATGACGGGCTCGACTTCCGCGTCGCCGCCGGCGAGCGCATCGGCGTCGTCGGCTCCTCGGGCGGCGGCAAGTCGTCGATCGTGCGCCTGCTGCTCCGTTTCTACGATCCCGACCAGGGCACAGTGCGGCTCGGCGGCCGCGACTTGAAGACCCTCTCCTTCGCCGAGATCCGGTCGATGATCGCCGTGGTCTCCCAGGACACCTTCCTGTTCCATGGCACCGTCGAGGACAACATCCGCATGGGCCGACCGGAGGCGTCGGAGGCGGAGATCGAGGCGGCGGCGAAGACCGCCAACATCCACGGCTTCATCGCGAGCCTGCCCCAGGGCTACCAGACCATCATCGGCGAGAAGGGCGTCAAGCTCTCCGGCGGCCAGCGCCAGCGCGTGGCGATCGCCCGCGCCTTGCTGCGCGACGCG
>DATKNM010000578.1:0-4941 GCA_035541335.1 Binatia bacterium | reverse complement strand
GTCGATATCTGGATCCTCACCAACCTCTACGACACGCTCCTGGAGCCGGCGGCCGACGGCAAGACCATCGTGCCCGGCCTCGCCACCGGCTACGAGGTCTCGCCGGACGGCCTCACCTTCACCTTGAAGCTGCGCCAGGGCGTCAAGTTCTCCGATGGCAGCCCGCTCACCTTGGATGACGTGAAGTGGTCGCTCGACCGGGCGCGCGATCCCAACAACGGGGCCTGGAACTTCACCCTCTCCTCGGTGGACAGCATCGAGACCAAGGGCGACGACACGATCATCCTGCATCTGAAGCATCCGGATCCGGCCCTCGCGCCGGCGCTGGCAATCTTCAACAGCTCGATCATGCCGAAGAAGGAGTTCGAGGCGACCGCCGGCGCCACCGATGCCGACAAGGCCAAGGCCTTTGGCGAGCACCCGGTCGGCACCGGCCCCTTCGTGCTCGACAGCTGGCAGCGCGGCACGGTGATGGTGCTGAAGCGCAACCCGAACTACTGGCAGACGGGCGAGGACGGCAAGCCGCTGCCCTATCTCGACGAGCTCGACTTCCAGATCATCCCCGACGACGCCACCCGCATCCTGAAGCTGCAGGCGGGCGAGGTCGATGGCGCGGAGTTCATCCCGTATTCCCGCGTGGCGGAGCTCAAGGCCGATCCCAACCTCAACATGGAGCTCTACCCCTCGACCAAGGTGAACTACCTCACCCTCAACGTCCGGCCGAAGCTGAAGAACGGCACCGACAATCCGCTCGCCGATCCGAAGGTGCGCCAGGCGCTGAATTACGCCCTCGACAAGAACGCCATCATCAAGGTCGTGACCTTCGACGTCGGCAAGCCGATGCAGTCCTATATGTCGTCCTCGACGCCGCTCTTTCACGGCACCGATCCGCTCTATGCCTTCGACCTCGACAAGGCGAAGTCCCTCTTGAAGGAGGCGGGGAAGGACGGCGGCTTCGCATTGTCGGCGATGGCGCTCGCCGGCAGCGCCGACGACACGGCGACGCTCTCCACCATGCAGCAGATGTGGGCTCCCCTCGGCGTCAACCTCTCGATCGAGCAGGCCGACAACGCCACCATGGTGTCGCGCTACGACGCCGACGATTTCCAGATCCAGACCGGATACTGGACCGACGACATCGCCGATCCCAGCGAGATCACCTCCTATTTCGCCTATTATCCGACCACCGAATCCCAGCACAGCGGCTACAACGACCCGACCATCCAGGATCTCTTCGTGCAGAGCGGCAAGGAACCGGACAAGGCGAAGCGTGCGGAGATGTACGCCAAGATCCAGGACACCTACAATCAGGCGGCGCCGATCATCTATATGTTCGAATCGCCCTATACCGTCGCGCTCCGGAAATCGGTGCAAGGCTTCGAGCAGATCCCGCTCGGCAACAACATCTTCACGCGGACCCATATCGAGAAATGAGGAAGGCAAACGTCTCCATCCGGGTCGACGCCGACACGGTCCAACGCCTGGTCGGCCTCGGCGGCCTGGATCTGCCGGCGGAGCGGGCGAAGGCCCTGCTGCCTCTCTTCTCCGCCTTGATGGCGAGCTGGAACCGCTTGGCGCCGGTCGACCCGGCCTGGGCGGGCCAGCCGGCACCGGAAGCCGAGAGGAAGACGTGACCGATCCGCTCTTCCTCTCGATCGCGGAGCTGGGTGCCGCCTATCGCAGCGGCGCCCTCTCTCCGGTTGCCGTCACCCGGCTCGCTTTGGAGCGCATCGCCGTTTGCGACGAGACCCTGAACGCCTTCATCACGGTGCTCGGCGACCGGGCGCTGGCGAAGGCGGCCACGGCCGAGGCGGAGCTGCGCACCGGCCAGGACCGAGGACCGCTGCATGGCGTGCCGGTCGCCATCAAGGACCTCGTCGAGATGGCCGGCGTGCCGACAACCTTCTCCTCAAGGGCAGGCAGTCCGCGGGAAGGCAGGGTGGATGCGCCGGTGATCCGCAACCTCGAGGCGGCGGGTGCCGTGATCCTCGGCAAGACCAACCTGCTCGAATACGCCTATGGCGCGGTGCATCCCGATTTCGGCCAGACCAACAATCCTTGGAATCCGGCGCGCACCTCCGGCGGGTCCAGCGGCGGCTCGGCGGCGGCGGTGACCGCCGGCATGTGCGCTGCCGCGCTCGGCACTGACACCGGTGGCTCGATCCGGATTCCGGCGTCCTATTGCGGTTGCGTGGGACTGAAGCCGACCTACGGCCTGGTCGCTCTCGATGGTGTGCAGCCGCTTTCCTGGTCGCTCGACCATGTGGGACCCCTGGCGCGCTCCTGCGCCGACGCGTCGCTCTTCCTCGGCGGCCTCACCGGCGAGCCGCTGACTCTGGCGGCGCCGCAGATGGAAGGCCTCCGGCTCGGCATCATGCAGCATGAGGGTGCAGACCGCTGGCTGGAGCCGGGCGTGGTCGCCCGGTTCGACGAGGCGGTGAAGATCCTGGAGCGGGCCGGCGCCCGGATCGAGGTGGTTTCGATCCCGGATCTCTCGCTCGCCTCCGATGCCGTCCTGGCGCTGATCGGCCCGGAGGCGAGCCTGGTCCACCAGGACCTGATCGCCAGCGAGCCGGAGAAGTTCGGCGTCATCACCCGGATGCAGATCGAGGCCGGCTTCGCCGTGCCCGGCGTCGCCTATGTGCGCGCGCAACTGCTGCAACAGGAATTGAAGCGACGCTTCGCCGCCCTGTTCGACCGGGTCGATGCGGTGATCTCGCCCGCCGTGCCCTGGGTCGCCCCGGCCGAGGATCCGCCGCTCAACGACGACAGCGGCCCGGGCGAGATGCTCTACAGCGGCCTCTACAACCTCGTGGGCCTGCCGGCCCTGGTGCTGCCCATGGGCCTTGCCGGCGACGGTTTGCCGGCCGGCCTGCAGATCGTGACGCCCTGGGGCGCCGACGCGCTGGCACTTTCGATCGGCACCGTGGTCGAGACAGCGATCGCGCCGCTGCGACCCGACATCGCCAAGCTCAAAAGATGACCGGCTCGGTGACCGGGGCGCCGAACTTGGTCTCCAGGAAGTCGAAGTCGCAGCCCTCGTTGGCCTGTTTGATGTGCCGGGAGAACATCCAGCCGTAGCCGCGCTCATAGCGCACCGGCGGCGGCGTCCAGGCAGCCCGGCGGCGGGCGAGCTCCTCGTCGGAAACCTCGAGCCGTATCGAACGTGCCGGCACATCGACCGAGATCATGTCGCCGGTCTTCACCAGGGCGAGCGGTCCGCCGACATAGGCTTCCGGCGCCACGTGCAGGATACAGGCGCCGTAGCTGGTGCCGCTCATCCGCGCGTCCGAGAGCCGCAGCATGTCGCGCACGCCCTGCTTCAGCAGCTTCTTCGGGATCGGCAGCATGCCCCATTCCGGCATGCCGGGGCCACCCTGGGGCCCGGCATTGCGCAGGACCAGGATGTGGTCGGCGGTCACGTCGAGGTCGTCGCGGTCGATCGCCGCCTTCATCGCGGGGTAATCGTCGAACACCAAAGCCGGGCCGGTGTGCTTCCGGAGATGCGGCGCACAGGCGCTGGGCTTGATCACGCAGCCGTCCGGCGCGAGGTTGCCCTTGAGGACCGCGAGCGCGCCCTCGGCATAGATCGGATTGGCGACGCTGCGGATCACGTCGTCGTTATAGACCTCGGCGCCGGCGATGTTCTCGGCGACGCTCTTGCCGGTCACGGTCAGGGCGTCGAGATGGAGTTGATCCTTGATCCGGTTCATCAGGCCGCGGAGGCCGCCGGCATAGAAGAAATCCTCCATCAGGTAGCGGTCGCCGCTGGGACGGATGTTGGCGATCACCGGCACGATGCGGCTGAGGCGCTCGAAATCGCCGAGGCCGATGTCGATGCCGGCGCGGCGCGCCTGGGCGATGACGTGGATGATGGCGTTGGTCGAGCAGCCCATCGCCATGCCGACGGCGATCCCGTTCTCGAATGCCTGGCGGGTCTGGATCTTCGCCGGCGTCAGGTCCTCCCAGACCATGTCGACGATGCGCCGGCCCGCGGCGGAGCACATGCGGATGTGGTTGGCGTCGGCCGCCGGGATCGAGGAGGCGCCCGGCAGGCTCATGCCGATCGCCTCGGCGATCGCCATCATGGTGGCGGCGGTGCCCATGGTCATGCAGGTGCCATGGCTCCGGGCGACGCCGGCCTCGATGCCTTCCCATTCCGCCTTGCCGATCGTCCCGGCGCGGCGCTCGTCCCAGTATTTCCAGACGTCGGAGCCGGAGCCGAGGACGTTGCCGTGCCAGTTGCCGCGCAGCATCGGCCCGGCGGGCACGTAGATCGCCGGCAGGCCGGCGCTGGTCGCGCCCAGCAGCAGGCCCGGCGTGGTCTTGTCGCAGCCGCCCATCAGCACGACGCCGTCCACCGGGTGCGAGCGGATAAGCTCCTCGGTCTCCATCGCCAGCATGTTGCGATAGAGCATGGTCGTGGGCTTCACGAAGATCTCGGCGAGGGAGATCGCCGGCAGCTCGATCGGGAAGCCGCCCGCCTGCAGGATGCCGCGCTTCACGTCCTCGGCGCGGGTCTTGAAATGCGCGTGGCAGGGATTGATGTCGGACCAGGTGTTGACGATGGCGATCACCGGCTTCCCGGCCCATTCGCCGGGCGCGTATCCCATCTGCATGGCGCGGGAGCGATGGGTCGAGGAGCGCAGATCGTCCGGCGCGAACCAGCGCGCGCTGCGCAGCGTCTCGGGTGTCTTGCCCTCTGGGGACTTGCGGGTGCTCATGATGCCGTCCGGGATGCCTGGAATGGTCTCTCCATAGCATGCCGGGCGGCGCGCGGTTAAGCGGCGACTACAGCAGGCGTCAATCCACCGGTTCGTGGATCAGGACGCCGGTCAGTGCGTCGATCTCGCAGTTCCAGGGCTCCCGCGCTATCGTGCGCTTCACGCAGTCGTAGCCGGCCTGCCAGCGGGCGCCGATTCCTTCATGGCTGAAGTCGAT
>DATKNM010000577.1:0-2063 GCA_035541335.1 Binatia bacterium | reverse complement strand
GTCAACTTGACCGCCGGTGGCACCGCGCTCTGGATCAGCGGACCCCCGGAAATCGACATGGGCGCCGTCGAGAAGGCGGCGCTGGCGAAGGGGGTCGTCATTGAAGCCGGAGCCGTTCATTTCATGGCCCAGCCGGGTCCGCGGCACTTCTGCCGCCTCGGCGTCTCGTCGATCCCGACCGAGCGGATCGAGCCCGGCATCATGCGGCTGGCAGAAGCGGTCAAAGAACAGCTTCGCTAAGCTTGCTGTATTTCTATCGGCCGGTTTCGTCCTCTTTCCCCTAAGGGCGCTGGCACAGTCGGCGCCGGCAGATGAGCCGGTCGCACTTGAGATCGCATACGGGATGAGCTTCTTCGACTTCGATGCCTGTGGAGACGGCGAGGCAGGACGAGTCCTACGGAAACTCATCCTCGAAATGGTGAAGGCTTGTCCGTACTCCGCGGCGGCGAGGGAAGCATTCCGGTCCAATGTCGCCCGCAACACCGAAGACATGCTCTCCAGGATCTTCCAGGCTAGGGCCGACGGGTCTCTGGACCAGCTCAAGGGACCGCCGGAACTTGAGGAGGAGAAGGTGAACCCCAACGGTGGTCCGAAGTCGTGCAAAGAATATCGAGAGACGCCACGCTATATTGAACGTCGCAACCTCCTGATGCGATATGCGCACAAGGAGATTGGCGCCGACGAAGCCTTGGGCGGTAGCGACTGCCCGTCCGGCCCGGCGGCGCTCTAAGCATATCTGGCCCAACGCTTCGCGGTGGCCTGACCGCGATTCGGCGGGCATGATGCGGGCATGCCCGCCCGCCTTGCCACCGACCGTCTCCTCACCATCAATGCCGGCTCGTCCAGCCTGAAATTCGCGACCTTTGCGCTCGGCGGCGAGGGCGATCCGACCTGCGAGATCCGGGGTCAGCTTTCCGGCATCGGCCAGGGCACGGCGAAGCTCAGCGTCACCGGGGCCGATTGGCCGACCGGAAATCTCAGGCTCGAGAGCCACCGCGATGCGCTGGCGCTGCTGATCGAACGTCTGGACATCGCAGGCTGGCGCGGCGTCGGGCATCGGGTGGTGCATGGCGGGACGCGGTTCACCGCGCCGGCCAGGATCGACGGCGCAGCGACCATCGCAGCCTTGCGCGAGCTCGTGCCGCTGGCGCCGCTGCACCAGCCGCACAATGTCGCCGCGATCGAGGCGGTCGCCGCCGCGCTGCCCGGCCTGCCGCAGGTCGCCTGCTTCGATACCGCGTTTCATGCGACCCAGCCGGAGGTCACGGCGCGGTTCGCGTTGCCCGAGCGGTATTGGGAGGCCGGCATCCGGCGCTACGGCTTCCACGGCCTCTCCTATGAGGCGATCCTGCATCGGATGGGCGGCACGATCCCGCCGCGGCTGGTCATCGCCCATCTCGGCAACGGCGCCAGCATGGCGGCGGTCAAGAACGGCAAGTGCGTCGCCACCACCATGGGCTTCTCGACCCTCGACGGGCTGGTGATGGGGACACGCACCGGACAGATCGATCCCGGCGTGCTGCTGCACCTGATGCGCAATGACGGCCTCGACGTCGCGGCGCTGGAGAAGCTGCTCTATCACGAGAGCGGCCTCCTGGCGCTCTCCGGCAAGACCGCGGACATGAAGGCGCTGCTCGGCTCCGGCGATGCCCGCTCGACACTGGCGGTCGAGATCTACTGCTACCGCATCGCCCGGGAACTGGGCTCGCTGGCCGCGGCGCTGCAGGGGATCGACGCCCTGGTCTTCACCGGCGGCATCGGCGAGAACGCCGCGCCGGTGCGCGACCGGGTCTGCGCGCTCTCGGCCTGGCTCGGCGACTTCAAGGTCGCGGTTATTCCGACCGATGAGGAGCTGACCATCGCGCGGCACGCACGGCGCCTGCTCTCCTGATGTTCAGCCTCGCGATCCTCGACGGCCTCATGCTCTCCACCTGGGCGCTCGCCAGCCTCTGCATCATGGCGGCGGCCTTCGTGCGCGGCTTCACCGGCTTCGGCCTCGCGGTGGTCGGCGTGCCCCTTTTGACCCTGTTCTTCACGCCGGCGGAGATCGTGCCCTCGATCAT
>DATKNM010000576.1:0-10470 GCA_035541335.1 Binatia bacterium | reverse complement strand
CCGCGCTTGATGTAGCAGGTGACCGGGCAGGCGTCGCAGCGGACCGTGTCGCCGTCAGCCATGAATGCGCTCCCGTCGGACATCCAGTCTGGGGCACCCCCACCCCCGCCCTCCCCCGAAGACGGGGGAGGGAGAAAGAGGCGCAGCGCGAAGCCCTCCCCCGAATTCGGGGGAGGGTTGGGAGGGGGTGCCGCACACGCGTTTCATCAGGCCGAGCTCCTACGCAAGGCCAGGAGCGCCGCGCGCACGCGATCGGGGACCGCGGGAATGCGGTGGAGGCGGATGCCGGTCGCAGCGGCGATGCCGTTCAAGATCGCCGGCGCCGTCGGGATCAGGGCCTGCTCGCCGATGCCTTTGGCGCCGAACGGACCGACCGGGGATTCGTCCTCGATCAGGATCGATTCCACCGGCGGCATGTCGCCGATGGTCGGGATCAGGTAGTCGTGCAGGTTCTCGCTGCGGCCCGGGAAGAACTCCTCCATCAGTGCCATGCCGAGGCCCTGGGCGACGCCGCCCTCGATCTGGCCTTCGATCAGGGTCGGGTTGACCGCCTTCCCGACATCATGGGCGCAGGTCATCTTGAGGACGCGCACCAGGCCGAGATCGGTATCGACCTCCACCTCGGCGATATGGGCGCCGGAGCCATAGACCGCATAGGGCGAGCCCTGCCCGTTCGCGTCCAGCGGCGAGGTCGGCGGGTCGAAGGACTCTTCCACCAGCAGCACGAAGCCGCGCGCGTCCGGCGGCAGGCGCTTGAGGTCGAGCGTGCGGCGATGATCGCCTTCCGCGACGACGATCGTCCCGTCGTCGAATTGCAGCGTTGCATCCTCGCCGGCATTGGCAAGGCGCAGGATCTCCTGGCGCAGCTTCCGTGCCGAGAGATAGGCCGCCTTGCCGGTGACGAAAGTCTGGCGCGAGGCCGAGGTCTTGCCGCAATCGGGCGTCTGGTCGGTGTCGGCGCCGAGGAGATCGAAGCGGTCGAGCGGCGCACCGAGCGCGTCCGCGGCGATCTGGGTCACCACTGTATTCGAGCCCTGGCCGATATCGACCGCGCCCTGGTAGAGGCTCAAGCGTCCGTCGGGCTTCAGGCCGAGGCGCACCGTCGAGGGATTGGGCAGCGAGGTGTTGCCGCAGCCATACCACATGCCGGCGATCCCGACGCCGCGGCGATGGCGGCCGGTGGAGGATTCGTTGAAGGCCTGCGCTTCGGCACGCGCGCGACGCCAATGCGGGGCGAGCGCCTCGAGGCACGCCTTGAAGCCGAAACCGCTGCCGAGCACCTGGCCGCAGACCGTCGGCTGGTCGGCGGTCAGAGCGTTACGCAGGCGGAACTCCAGCGGATCGAGGCCGAGCTTCGCCGCAAGGATGTCGTAGAGCTGCTCCTGCGCGACGGCGGATTGCGGCACGCCGAAGCCGCGGAAGGCACCGGCGGGAACCAGATGGGTGTGGATCGCCCGGGTGGTCGCGCGGTAGTGCGGCACGAAATACGGGCCCGAGGCATGGACCGGCACGCGGTTGGCGACCGTCGGTCCCCAGGAGGCATAGGCGCCGGTGTTGAAGTCGCCGTGGAACTCGATGGCGCGGATGCGGCCGTCGCGCCCGGCGCCGACTTTCATCCGCAGTCGCGACGGATGGCGCTTGGTGGTGGTCGCCATGGATTCCGGACGCGAATAGACCATGCGCACCGGGCGATCGAGCACCCAGGCCGCGACGGCGATGAAGGGCTGGACCGAGAGGTCGAGCTTGGAGCCGAAGCCGCCGCCGACCGCGGTCGGCAGGATGCGCACCGCTTCCGGGGCGATGCCGAGAACCGCCGCCAGCTCGTCGCGGTCGAGATAGGGCGACTGGGTGCAGGCCTGGATCTCGACCCGGTCGCCGACCCGCCGTGCGAAGCCGGCCTCGGGCTCGATATAGGCATGCTCGACGAAGCCGCTTTCGTATTCGCCCTCGACCACGACCTCGGCTTCCGCCATCGCCGACGCGGCATCGCCCTTCTGCACCAGGCCCCTGGTCAGGATGTTGCCGGCGCGATGGGCGTGGAGCTGTGGTGCGGCAGCATCGGTCGCCGCATCGATTTCCGTCAGGGCCGGCAAGGGTTCCCAGGTCACAGGGAAGGTCGTGAGGTCGAGTTGCCAGGCAATTTCCGGCGTCGCCACTACGGCGGCCACGGCCTCGCCTTTGAAACGCGTCGCCTCGACGGCGAAGACCGGCTGGTCGATGAAGGGGCCGATGGTGCCGAAGCTGTTGCGGCCCGGAACATCGGCGGCGGTGAGCACGCGAACGACGCCGGGATGGCTTTGCTGCCAAGCCGCGACATCACCGAAAGTGAATCGCGCATGGGCATGGGGCGAACGGATGCAGCGCAGCACCAGCGCATCCTCCGGCCAGTCGTCGGCGCCGAAGATCTCGCTGCCGTCGAGCTTGCGGACGCCGTCGAGCCGAGCCACCCGGGCGCCGACGGCACGGCCGGGCTCGACCGTAGGTGAGATGGCCTCCGAACGATCGGCATCGGCCACCGCATCGATGATCTTGCGATAGCCGGTGCAGCGGCAGAGCACGCCGCCCAGGGCCTGCTCGATCTCGGCGGTGCTCGGCTTCGCCTTGCGGCGGAGCAGCGCCGTTGCGCTCGTCAACATGCCCGGCGTGCAGATACCGCATTGCGCGGCGCCGTGGCGATGGAAGGCGCGCTTCAGCCTCGCCACCAGCAGATCGTCGTCATGCAGACCCTCGACGGTCTCTACCGTGGCGCCGGCGACCTGGCCGAGGGCGGTCAGGCAGGCGCAGACCGGATCGCCGTTCAGGAGCACCGTGCAAGCGCCGCAATCGCCGGCATCGCAGCCGATCTTGACGCCGCGCTGTCCGAGATCCTCCCGCAAGGCATGGGAGAGCCGCCGCGCCGGCGGCGCATCCAGCGCGACCGGCTGGCCGTTCAAGGTGAAGGTGATCGGCGCCGGTTGCGGCTTCATGCCATGCCTCCGGCGCGGCCGTCGACGCAGGCGAGGAGCGCCTGGCGGAGCAGATGCCGGGCGGCGTCGCGGCGATAGCCGGCGGTCCCCCGCACATCGTCGATCGGCGTCAACGTCGCCGCGTGGCCCGCGGTGACGGCGTCCTGGATCGACGCGTCGAACGGCCGTCCCGTCAGTGCCGCCTCCAATGCCGGCAGGCGCAGCGGCACCGCCGAGCAGGCGCCGACGGCGATGCGGGCCTCGGCGATCCGATCCTGCCTATCAGGCAGCAAGAGCACCGCCACCGAGACGATCGAAATCACGAGATAACGCCGGCTGCCGAGCTTCAGGAAGGATGAGCGGCCTTCCGACAACCGGCGCGGGATCCGGATTCCCGTCACCAGCTCGCCGGGTTGGAGCCGGGTCTTGCGGTTGCCGGTGATGAACTCGGCCAGCGGCAGCCGGCGGCTGGCCTCGCTGCTGCGGAGCTCGAGCTCCGCATCCAGGGTCAAGAGCGGCGGCACGCCGTCGGCGGCGGGCGAGGCGTTGCAGAGATTGCCGGCAATGGTGCCGCGGTTCTGGATCTGCACCGAGCCCACTTCCCGCGCCGCCGCCTTCAGGCCGTCGAAGCCGGAGGGAAGATCGGCCGCGACCAGCTCCGACCAGGTGGTGGCGCCGCCGATGGCGACGGCATCATCGGCGACGGTAATGCCCTTCAGCTCCGGAATGCGGGTGATGTCGAGGATCGGGCCGGGGCCGAGCTCCGCCATGGCGCCGACCATGAGGTCCGTGCCGCCGGCCAGCACCCGCGGCCGATAGCGCGCCGCGAGGTCGAGTGCTTCGTCGAGCCGGGTCGGTTGCGCGAACAGGGGGCAGATCCTCGCCGGTTGGGAGTCGCATCGGCAAATTCGTTTGTGTACAAATGATCTGGTCGGCTGGGATCGGAGTCAAGAGCGGATTGCCGCTGAAAAGCCCCACCGGCATTATTCGCCCACCCCAGTCAGTGGAGTTCGCCATGAACATCGCGACGCCAATTGAGAGCCCGCTCCTGAAGCAGATCGGCGAAGCGATGCCGCTCGCCATGAGCGCCGCGACTTTGGGCGCGCGCACGGTCGGGCTGGTGATCGTCGATGAGGTGAACGGCTTTGCGACGGTGGGCGCCGGCTATCTGGCCCCGCCGGCGCCGAACGCCCAGGTCGCGCGCATGGTGGAGGAGACCGACCGGCTGGCCAAGGTCTTCACCGGCGGCGACCGGCCGATCCTCGCCTTCCTCGACACCCATGTGCCGGGCAAGGCCGAGCCCCCCTACCCGCCCCATTGCGAGGCCGGGACCGGCGAGGAGAACCTGGTGCCCGAACTCGCATGGCTCGAGCAGGACAAGAACACGACCCTCGTCCGGAAGGACTGCATCAACGGCTTCGTCGGCTCGATCACGCCGGACGGCAGCAACCGGGTGGTCGATTGGGTCAACCGGCACAAGCTCGCCGAGATCCTGGTGGTCGGAATCTGCACCGACATCTGCGTCATGGACTTCGTGCTGACCATGCTCTCGGCGCGCAACCACGACATGATGCCGACCTTGAAGGAGATCCTGGTCTATGACGCGGGCTGCTCGACCTATGACCTGCCGCGCGCCGTCGCGGAGAAGCTCGGTCTGTCCTCCAGCGCCGCCCATCCCCAGGACATCGCCCACCACATGGGCCTCTATTTCATGCATTCGCGCGGCGCGAAGCTGGTGAACGAAGTGGTGCTGCGATAATGCCATTCGACATCCGGAAGACCCAGGTCGGCGTCGAGGAGACCTGGCATGAGCGCGGGCCGCGCCGGGCCGAGCCGCTGCGCATCGGCGTCGCCGCGGCGGTGATCCGCAATCCCTTTGCCGGGCGCTACGAGGCGGACCTGCTGCCCTTCATGGCCGAGCTGCGCGAGCTCGGCACCCTCCTCTCGAAGGCGCTGATCGAGCGCCTGGGCGTCGACAAGGTCGAGGCCTATGGCAAGGGCGCCATCGTCGGCGAGGACGGCGAGCTGGAGCACGGCGCGCTCTGGCACGAGGCCGGCGGCTGGGCGATGCGCGCGCAATTGGGCCAGCCCAAAGCCATCGTGCCGGCGGCGAAGACCGTGGGAACGCTCGGCACAAGGCTGATGATCCCGCTCGGCCACATCCAGGCGGCCTATGTGCGCAGCCATTTCGGCACGGCCGAGCTGACCATCTGGGATGCGCCCCGCCGCGACGAGATCGTCTACGGCCTCGCCATGGCGACGGGCGGCCGCGTCCACCAGCGCAGCGGCGGCCTGCAAGTCGCCGACATCAAGGACAATGACGGGCAGCGGTAGCGGCTAGTCCTGCACCGGGTGGTGGCAGGCGACCAGCCTCCCCGGCTCGATCTCGGCGAGCTTGGGGCGCTCCAGGCGGCAGCGCTCGGTCGCATAGCGGCAGCGCGGATGGAAGCGGCAGCCGCTCGGCGGATTGATCGGGCTCGGCACGTCACCCTGGAGGACGATGCGCTCGCGCCGCGTGCCGCGCTCGATGTCGGCCACCGGCACGGCGGAAATCAGCGCCTCGCTGTAGGGGTGGCGCGGCTGGTTGAAGATCTCTTCGGTCGGCCCGGATTCCACGATCGAGCCCAGATACATGACGGCCGTGCGGGTCGAGACCTGGCGCACCACCGAGAGATCGTGGGCAATGAAGACATAGGTCAGGCCGAGGCGCTCCTGCAGATCGGCGAACAGGTTGACGATCTGCGCCTGGATCGAGACGTCGAGGGCGGAGACCGGTTCGTCGGCCACCACCAGGCTCGGCTCCAGCGCGATCGCCCGGGCGATGCCGATGCGCTGGCGCTGGCCGCCGGAGAATTCGTGCGGGAAGCGGTTGAGGTGATCCGGCTGCAGCTCTACGAGGCGCATCAACTCGGCGACGCGGTCGCGGATCTCCGCGCGGCTGCGCTTGCCGTGGACCTTCAACGGCTCGGCCAGCAGGTCGGCGATGCGACGGCGCGGGTTCAGCGAGGAATAAGGATCCTGGAACACCATCTGCATCCGCCGCCGGATCGGGCGCAAGGCACCGGTCCCGGCATGGGAGATGTCGATGCCCTCGAACTCCAGCTTGCCGTCGGTGATCTCATAAAGCCGCACCATGCAGCGGCCGAGGGTGGACTTGCCGCAGCCCGACTCCCCCACCAGGCCCAGGGTCTCGCCGCGCCAGACGTCGAGCGATACATCGTCCACCGCATGGACGATGGTATTGCCGCCGGGAAGGACGCTGTTGCCGACCCGGAACTGCTTCGAGACGTTGCGGACCTTGAGCAGCGGCGTGTCGTTGAGGTGCTGATCCATCGCGCTCACCGCCCCGCCTTGCTCTGGCGGCTGTCCGGATGGGCGGCGCGGAAGCGGGCCGCCGCCCGATCCTTCGCCGGGATGAAGCAGCGCGCGAGATGCCCGTCGGCGCCTTCAAGATCCGGCATCTGGCTGCAGGCTTCGAAGCGCTGGCTGCAGCGGGGTCCGAAGGAGCAGCCCTGCGGCAGACTGAGTAAGGATGGCGGTGCGCCGGGGATGGAGACGAGGCGCTTCGGCCGCGCGCCTTCCAAGGGCGGGATCGAGTTGAACAAGCCCCAGGTATAGGGATGCTGCGGCTGGCGGAAGACCTGCTCCTTCGAGCCCGCCTCGACGATGCGGCCCGCATACATGACCACCACGCGGTCGGCGATCTCCGCGACGACACCCATGTCGTGGGTCACCAGCATCACCGCCGAGCCGAAATCCTTCCGCAGGCGGCGAATGAGGTCGAGGATCTGCGCCTGCACGGTGACGTCGAGCGCCGTCGTCGGCTCGTCGGCGATCAGCAGCGAGGGATTGCAGGAAAGCGCCATGGCGATGAAGGCGCGCTGCCGCATGCCGCCCGAGAGCTGGTGCGGGTAGCGGTCCACGGTCACGTCGGGGTTGGGAATACCTGTCTCGCGCAGGAGCTCGATCGCGCGGTTGCGCGCGGCCTTCGCCGACATGTCGTTGTGGGCGCGGAGCTGCTCCGCGATCTGCCAGCCGATCGTGTAGACGGGCGTCAAGGCCGTCATCGGGTCCTGGAAGATCATGGCGATCTCCTCGCCCCGCACATGCCGCAGCTGTTCCTGCGGCAGGCCGATCAGCTCCTTACCCTTGTACTTGATCGAGCCGCCGATCTCCGCATTGGGGTCGTTGATCAGGCCGACCACGCT
Organism: Binatia bacterium; assembly: GCA_035541335.1. Classification (GTDB taxonomy): domain Bacteria; phylum Pseudomonadota; class Alphaproteobacteria; order Dongiales; family Dongiaceae; genus Dongia. The sequence continues at coordinate 3,317 of DATKNM010000576.1, read as the reverse complement.
CAACAGCGTCACGGTCTTGCCGCAACCGGACTCGCCGACCACGCTGACGATCTCGTGGGAGCTGATGGTGAAGGAGACACCGCTGACGGCGCGTACGGTCCCCTGCTGCGTGCGAAATGAGACCGAGAGATCGCGCACCTCGAGTAGGGGCACTTCTGCCCCACCCGCGGGCTTAGCGGCCCCTGACTCTGGGATCGAGGACTGCATAAGCCATATCCACAACGAAATTCGCGGCGACGACGAAGAAGGAGGCATAGATCACCGAGGCCATGATGACCGGGAGATCGAGCGCCTTCAGGGAATCGTAGGTGAGCTTGCCGACGCCCTGGAGGCCGAACACGACCTCGGTCAACAGCGCGCCGCCGCCGACCAGCGCGCCGAAATCGAGGCCGAACAGCGTGACGAAGGTGATCAGCGAGGTCCTGAGCGCGTGCCGGATCAGCACCCGCGTCTCGGTCAGGCCCTTGGAACGCGCGGTGCGGATGTAGTCTTCCTCCTGCGCCTCGATGAGGCTCGCGCGCAAGACCCGGCCATAGAGGCCTATGTAGAGGATCGCCAGCGAGATCCAGGGGATCAGCATGGTCTTGAACCATTCCCAGGGATCGTCGAGCAGCGGCTTGTAGCCAAGCGCCGGGACCCAGGCGAAGAGCCAAGTGTCGTGCAACCGGCTCTGGGTGATGAGATTCAGCACTTCACCGAGCCAGAAGACCGGCATCGAGATGCCGATCAGGCCGAGGATCATCAGACCGCGATCGAGCACGCTGTTCTTGAAGGCGGCCGCCAGCAGGCCGACCACGATCCCGCCGATCACCCAGAACACGGCGCCGCCGGTCACCAGCGAGAGCGTGATCGGCGTGGCGTCGACCAGCTCCGGGATCACCTGCTGGCCGCGGTTCTGGAACGAGGTCAGGTCGCGGGTGACGAAAAGCTTCTTCATCATCAGCACGTATTGCACCGGCACCGGCCGATCGAGTCCGAAATCGTGTCGCACTTGCGCCAGCGTCTCCGGCGCGGCATTTCGGCCGGCGATCCGCGCGGCGGGATCGACGCCCGGCGTCGCGAAGAAGATCAGGAACACGACGACGCTGATCCCGAACATCACGAAGATCATCTGGAACAGGCGGCGGATGAGGGTGTTCAGCATCGCCTAATCTCGGCCGAGGCGCAGCTTGGAGCGGGGATCGAGCGCGTCGCGCACGCCGTCGCCGAACACGTTGAGGGCGAGGACGCTGACCGCAATGGCGATGCCGGGCGCCAGTGCCACGGTGGGGCGGGTGTAGAGCAGGGTCTGCCCGTCCTGGATGATGGTGCCCCAGCTGGCATCCGGCGCCTGGACGCCGATCGAGAGGAACGACAGCGCCGATTCGGTCAGCATGTTCAAGGCCATCATCAGCGGCACGAACACGATCAAGGTGGTGGCGACGTTCGGCAGGATGTCCTTCCAGAGGATGCGATGGCTCGGCACGCCGAGCCCGATCGCCGCCAACACGAACTCGCTGTTCTTCAGCGACAGCACCTGGCCGCGGATCGGGCGCGCTACATAGGGCACGTAGACGACGCCGATGATGAAGGTCGGCAGCCAGAGGCTGCCCGAGGTGATGTGGATCGGCCCGATATCGATGCTCTGCTGGATCAGCACGATCGAGAGCGAGATCGCCAGCAGGAAGATCGGGAAGGCCCAGATCACGTCGAGGATGCGGGAGAGTATCCCATCCACCATGCCGCCGAAGAATCCGGCGACCACCCCCATGATCGCGGCAAACACCAGGCAGATGACGCTGGCACCGGTGGAGATCAGCAGCGAGTTGATGCCGCCGTAGAGCAATCGGGCGAAGACGTCGCGGCCCTGGTCGTCGGCGCCGAGGAAATAGGCGTGGATGTCCCAGGTCGGGCCGATCGGCACCGTGCCGAGCCCAAGCCCTTCGGTCGAGGCTTCGAGGATCGGCTGCTCCTGGCCGTTGAGGGTGATCGAGCCGCTGATGTTGGAGCGGAAGGGATCGGTATGGGCGATGTTGGCCGCGTAATACGGCGCCATCGCACAGCCGATCACGATCAGGATGAACACCAGCAGGGCGGCGACCGCGGCGCGGTCGCGGATCAGCTTGCGGTAGGCGGTGACCCAGGGACCGGCGGCCGGTCGCTTCTTCGCGGCGACCGGCCCCTGCCCCATTTCACCGATCGGCCGGTTCTCGTCGGCCGACGGGACTGACACAGACATAGGCGTGGAGCTTCTTAATCGAGATCTGATTCAAGCTCCGTCACTGCACCCAGGACTGGCTGACCATCCAGTAGTACTGCGGATTGAACTGGAAGTTGCCGACGCGCTTTGAGGTGAAGTCCACGTGCTTCGGCGTGAACAGCACCGCCATCGGCGCCTTGTCGGTCATTGCCTTGTCGACCTCGGCCCACATGTCGTTCGCCTTCTTCGGGTCGGTGATCGCGGTCGCCATGGTCTCCTTCATCTTGGCGTCGATGTCCTTGTCGCAGAAGCCGGCGATGTTCACGGATGAGTCGGAGCCGGGATGGAACGAGCCGCAGCCGAGCAGCACGTTCAGGAAGTCCGACGCGGCCGGATAGTCCTGGTACCACTCGGAGATCGAGATCTGGACGTTGTTCTTGGTGTTCTGGATGTAGGTGAACTGGATGTCGTTGGACATCGGCTTCAGCGAGGCCTTGAAGCCGAGATCGTTCAGCACGCTCTGCACATAGGTGCCGAGCGCCTTGCCGACCGCGTTGTCCTCGACGATCAAGGTCACTTCCTGGCCGGCGACGCCGGAATCCTTCATCAGGGCCTGGGCCTTGTCCATGTCGGGCCCTGAATACTTGTTGGTCTCCGGGTTCTTGGTATAGGGGCAGTAGTCGACATGGCCAGGGAAGCCCGGCGGCAGGATCTGACAGGCGGGCTGGGCAAGCTGCGTTCCGCCGAACAGCTTCACCGCGGCATTGCGGTCGATCGCATAGTTGACCGCCTGGCGCGCCTTCTCGTTGTTGAACGGCGCCAGGTTCGTGTTGAACACGACATAATACATCGCGGTCAGCGGGTTGACGTGGACGTACTGGGCGTATTTGGAGCCGATCTCGCCGAGGCGATCCGTCGGTGGCTGCTCGAACATCCAATCCGCCTGGCCGTTCTCGACGGCGGTCACTTCCGCCTCGTCGGTCAAGCCGAAATCCATGTCGATTTCGTCGGGATAGCCATCCGGCTGCGCGTCCTTGCTCCATTCCTTGAAGTTGGGATTGCGCACCATCTTCAACTGCTTGTTCGGGTCATAGGCGGCGAACATATAGGCGCCGGTGCCAGGGATCGGCGTGTTGCC
>DATKNM010000575.1:0-4467 GCA_035541335.1 Binatia bacterium | reverse complement strand
CGCGCTCGGGTTCCGCATCAGGGCGGTCTTGGAAAGCAAGGCTCTGCTGGGCATGGGGCGCCCTCGCGATGGTTGAATCCTGCCCCTAGACTCTCATAACGCCCCGAGTCGACCTAAGCCCTAAACGCCCGAATCCCACCCGGAATCCCGCGGTCACTTCGCGGGCCGATTGATGCTAGCCTCCCGGCCTTTCAGCAGTCCCAGAGGACCACCCATGATCCGCGTCAGCATTCTCTACCCGAATGCCGAAGGCAGCCGGTTCGATTTCGACTACTATCTCAACACCCACATGCCGATGAGCGCGCGCCTGCTGGCGCCGAACCTGAAAGGCATGACGGTCGAGCGCGGCCTCGCCGGCACGGTGCCGGGCTCGAAGCCGCCCTATGCCGCCATGTGCCACCTGCTTTTCGATTCGATCGACGCCTTCCTGGAGGTCTTCATGCCGAACATGGCGACGCTCACCGGCGACATCCCGAACTACACGGATGTCGAGGCGGTGATCCAGTTCAACCAGGTCGAGATCGCGCGCTAAGGGCGATGCCGGCCGACGCGCCTTCCGTTGCAGCGGCGAGCACCGACAGCCTTGCCGCGCGCTCGGTCCGCTTCGCGATCACGGTGACGGCGCCGATCGCCCTCAACCTCGTGCTCGGGCCGCAGCCCTGGCTGGTCTATGCGTTGATCACGGCGATCGCGAGCTACGGCGTCGATAACGGCGGCGGGGCGGGGGAGCGGCTCGCCTGGATGGCGGCGGTCGGCGGCGCGATCCTCGCCGGGGCCGGCATCGGCTCGCTGGCCAGCGCCGGCCAGCTCTGGACCATCGCCGCCTTTGCCTTGGGCGGTGTGATCTATGCCTTGAGCGAAAGCGGCCATCAGGCGACGCTGACGCTCGCACGCTTCTTCTGCTTCAGCCTCGCCATCGGCGCGCTCTACGCAAGAATTGCCTGGGCGAACGTCGGCGTGGTCGCAGCCGCCGTGCTCTTCACCTGGGCCGTGTCGGCCGGATGGGACCTCGTCTCCGGGAAGCCTCGGCCGGCTTCGCTTCCCGCACTCGCCGAGATCGTCGCCGCCATGCACACGCGCCTCGTCGATCGCTGGACCTTCGCCGTCGTGCTGGCGCTTGCCGTGCCCTTCACCTTCCTGGTGAGCTCGGCCGTCGGCGAGCAGAAGCCCTATTGGGCGCTGCTCGCCCTCGTGCTGGTGCTGCGGGTCGATTTCAACTCCAGCCGCAAGCTGATGCTCGAGCGCTTCGTCGGCACCGTGCTCGGCGTCGCCGTGGCCGCGGTCTACGCGGCGCTGTTGCCGAACCACGTGGCGCTGATGATCGGCCTGGTGCTCGCTGCGCTGGCCCGCTGGCCGGCGCAGCAGCGCCACGGCGCGCTCGGTGTCGGCGCCATCACCGCTTTCGTCATGCTGATGATCGAGCTCGTCTCCGCCTCCCAGGGCCAGGCGCTGACCCTCTTCGCGGCGCGCATCGTCAATACCGGGATCGGCATCGGCGTGGCGCTGCTGGCTTTGGGGCTCGACCGCCTGCTGTTGCCGGTGGCGCGTCGGATCGCCCGCCGTGCCCCGATCACGGCATCGCGATAGGAAACACGAAGCTGTTATTTGCGGCACCCGGAAAGCGGGTCTAGCGTCGTCCACAAGTCGGATGAACAAGGGCATCCGGCCCCGTGTTGCGCACAACCCATCCGACGCGGATCGCCGGCGATTGAACCCGCCGCTGCGAAGGGTGGTTTGCTGTGTCCGATCCGCCTCAAACTCTTTTGCAGGAGAGAACACCATGACCGATGCCAAGAAGTCTGGTCTCGCCGGCCTTGGTCTCGCCGGCCTTGGCCTCGCGGCCGCCGCTGTTCTGGCAATTCTGAGCGCCACCCTCGGGACGACTGGGCCGGCCAGCGCCGAGGATTATGGGCCGATGCAGGTGATGAAGACGTCGATGGGCAACGTGCTCGCCGACGCCAAGGGCATGACGCTCTACACCTTCGACAAGGACGCCATGGGCAAGTCGAACTGCAACGGCGAATGCGCTGAGTACTGGCCGCCCGCCAAGGCGAGTGCGTCCGACAAGCCGGCCGGCGACTTGACCATCATCAAGCGCGATGACGGCTCGCTGCAATGGGCCGACAGCGGCAAGCCGCTCTACACCTTCGCCAAGGACGCCAAGCCCGGCGATGTGATGGGCGACAAGTTCAAGGACGTTTGGCACGCCGTGATGGAGCAGTAAGGCTCGGGAGCCTCTCCGCTCCAAAACGCGTGCCGCCCCGCCGCCGCGCCCACCGGCGGCGGGGGCTTCTCTTCCGATCCACTCCCCGAATCTCAGCCCGCGATCCGTGCTCCCGATGCATCCGGGTGTCGCGAAACCGTGACAACCATGACGGTGGCGTGAATTGCCGCTGACGCCGGCGCGTGCCATTCTTCAGGCATCGTTTCGTGGGCGCGTGAACTGTGATGAGAGTCCTTCGTCTCCTGGCGGCCGGTGCGGCGTTGCTGCTCGGTGCCGGCGTGCTTGCCGGATGTGTCTATGACCAGGGCTACGGCTACGGCACTGGCTATGACTACGGCGGGGGCGGCACCGCCTACTACGGCGGCGACGGCGGCTACTACGGCTCGCCCTATCCCGGATCGCCGGTCTACGGTCCATCGCCTTATGTCTATGGCCCCTCGGTCGGGACCTACTTCTATGGCTATGGCGACGACTACTGGCATCATCACCATGGCGATCACGATCATGACGGCGACTGGAACCACGGCAACAACGGCCATGGCAACAACGGCCAGGGCGGGCAATGGGCCGGCGGCAACGGGCAGCCGAACGGACCACACAGCAGCTGCCGGTCCGGCGCGCTGAATTGCGATCCGCCGCATTGGCAGCAGAACACCGGCCAGAACTGGCAGGGTGGCAACGGTCACCACAGCTCGCAGAACGGCCAGGGCGGAAGCTCGCAGGGCAACAACTGGCAGGCCCAGAACCAGGGTCAGCACAAGGCCTGGGTCTATCAGACCCCGCGCAACCCGAACGGCAACGGCGCACCGGCCTTCCAGCCGCGGCCGAGGGCCGGTTCCTGCGGCACTCCCGGCGCGCCGCCCTGCCACTGAAGACCGCCAATAGGGCGCGAAATCAGCCGAAGATCGCCTGAGAATCCCCGCGTGACGTGTTCCCCGTCACATCGGCGACTTCCGTCGAACCTTGCCTCGCCTTCGCGCGACGCAATAGCCTGACGACACGTCTTTCCAACGGGGAACTCCAGATCATGAATTCCGCGATCCGCGCTGCCTCTATTGCCTTGGCGGCCTTCGCCGCGGCGGCGGGCATCACCATGGTGGTCGGGCTTGCTGCGGCGCATGCCGGCGGGGATCCGTTCTATGTCGGCAAGTGGAAGATCACCGACGCCAAGACCGCGCCCTGGGTGCTGCCGACCGACCAGCTCGATCCCAGCGAGCCCAAGGGGCTGATCGGCAAGACCATCGAGATCATGCCGGGCAAGATCGCGGGGCCTGGCGACTTCCCCTGCGACAAGCCGGAATACCAGGTGCTGGAAGGCGGGCCGGAGATGCTGTTCGAAGGCTCGTTCGAGAACATGCACGCCCAGGATGCCTCGCTCGACATGCAGAAGCTGGCGGAGCAGTCTGGCTTCACCGCCGCCGAGACGCATTTCCGCACCATCGTCACCGGCTGCGAATACGAGGTCGATTTCAGCTTCGGCGCCGACAACGACACCGCGCGCTTCGCCCTCAACGACTATATCTACACGATGAAGCGGCAATAGGAGCGCGCTGCCCGCGCCCTCATTCCGCCGTCACCCCAAACTCAGTGCCGCCTTGCGTCCTTCGTAGATCGCCGCGGCCGCGTGCCGTGCCGAGATGCAGTCGCCGACCGAGGTGAACGCGATACCCGCGTCGCGCAGCTCCGCGCCGAGCTCGTCGTTCGGCTGGTTGGTCAGCGCCAGGACGAGATCGTCGGCCTCGATCTCGGTCTCGCGGTCGTCGAGCAGGCTGCGGATGCGGGCGCGGCCGTTGGCCCAGCCGGCGATCGCTGACTCGGTATGGAACGTCACCCCGAGCTTCGCCAGGCGCACGCGCAAGGGTCCGTCGGCCGCGGTGCGGACGAGGTCGCGGCCGATGAGCGCGTCCGGCGTGACGAGCGTGACCTGGTGGCCCTTCTCGGCGAGCTGCCAGGCGGTGCCGCAGCCGCGCCAATTGCCGCCCTCGTCGAGCACGATGACGCGCGGACCCGGTTGCGTCTCGCGCCCCATGATCGCTTCCACCGGCCAGACCCGCGGTCCGCAGAGCCCCGTCTCGCCGGTGGCGTGCGGCCAATAGCGTTGCGTGCGCTCCTCAGGCGGCCGCGAGCCGGTCGCCAGCAGCACGATATCGGCGCCGACCGCGCGGATGCTCTCGGCGTCGGCCAGCGTGTTGAAGTGCACGGCGACGCCGAGCCGCTTCAGCTCGCTCTCATACCAGTCGAGG
>DATKNM010000574.1:0-4206 GCA_035541335.1 Binatia bacterium | reverse complement strand
TGCCGTAGAGCCGATCGAGGCCGCGCTGCATGCGCTCCGCCTGGTCCTCCCAATCGAACACCCGCAGCCGGCCGCGATCGTCGGTCGCGATCAGGGCTACGCCGATCGGCGTCTTCAGCCGGTGGAGTTCGAAGGCGAGCGGAATGGGCTGCTTCATGAACGTCACTCCGATTCGAAGCCGCGCCAGACTGCCGGCCGGCGCCGCGGGTGGCAATGCCGGGTCGCTTCGGCGGCGGCCGGAGCGTCTCATTCCGACAGATGCATACCGACCGAGTCTGGCCCCGCGTCTTGACGCTGATCAGTTAAGAGATCCCTTCGGCGATGCCAATCCTATTCAATGGATTCACTCCGTGCGCATCTGCCGCGCGCCGGTATCGAAGACGGGGGCATGTCGCCTTGCTTTCACGACGGCTTCGGCCCGATGATCGAAGCGCGGTCGCCGCCAGAAGGGTGCGGGAACCAAAGGAGAGAACGGGATGATCACCGGGGGATGTGAATGCGGCGCCGTCCGCTACAGCGCCGGCGAAGAGCCGGTGGTGAGCCGGGTCTGCTGGTGCCGGGTGTGCCAGAAGATCGGCGCCGGCGGCGGCACGGTCAATGCGATCTTCAAGACGGCGAGCCTCGTGATCGACGGCGTGCTCCGCAACTATGCAAGCCTTGCCGACAGCGGCAACCGGGTCCATCGCCGCTTCTGCCCGCAATGCGGCACGCACGTCTTCAGCCAGTCGGAGGCGCGGCCGCATCTGATCGTGGTGCGCGCCGGCACCCTCGACGATCCGGAGATCGCAAGGCCGGCCGCCACGATCTGGACCGGCAGCGCGCCCAGCTGGGCCTGCATCGATCCCGCCTTGCCGAAGATCGAGGGCCAGCCGCCGCCGGCCGCCTAGCCCGCCCCGGTCGCGAACCGCACCAGCTCGGCGACGCCGTTGCCGATGGCGTCGGGCTTCGCGTCGAGCTCCTCCACCGGCAACCCCTGGCGGTTCGCCCAATAGGTCCGGTAGCCGAAACTCCTGGCGCCGTTCGCGTCCCAGCCACCGAAGGCGGCGAAGGCGATCTCCTCCTTCCTGAGGCCGAAACCGTCGATCGCCATGCGATAGGCGCGGGGATCCGGCTTGTAGGCGCGGACCCGGTCGGTGGAGAAAAGCTGCTCGAACGTGCCATCGAGGCCGGCGCTGGCGATGGCCGATGCCAGCATGTTCTCGGTGAGGTTGGAGAGGAAGGCGAGGCGGATGCCGGCGGCGCGCAGGGCGTCGAGGCCCGGCTTCACGTCGGGATGCGCCTTCATCTCCAGGAAGCCCTGCATCAGCCGGTCGCGGCGCTCCGCCGTGAGATCGACCTTGACCGCGGCGGCGGCGAAGGCGAGCGCCTCCTCGGTCACGGTCCAGAAGTCGGCGTAATTGCCGGTCAGGGTCCGGAGCCAGCAATACTCGAACTGCCGCGTCCGCCAGAGAGCGACCAGCGCCTCGCCTTTGCCGGGGAAGAAATCCTCCACCCGGGCGAAGACCGGCTTCGGGTCGAAGATCACGAAGCCGTCGAAGGCGATGGCCTTCACCTCTCCTTGCATCACGGTCTCCGCGCGCGCCGTCGGGGATAGGGCCGCCGCGACGGCGCCGGATGCAAGCCCCAGCAGGCGCCGGCGGTCGAGCGGCATGTCGAAAGAGCTTGGCATCGTGGCGTTCCGGATCAATGAGACCTTGGTAGCGGAACGCGATCTAGCCCTTCGCGGACGGGTTGGGAACCGGGCACGGGCGCAATGGACTGTTGCACCCGCTGGAAGAGCGATCAGGCGAGCCCTTCGAGGAAGCGGAGGATCGCTTCGTTGAACAGGTCCGGCCGTTGCAGCGGGGCGAAATGGCTGACACCGGGCAGGAGGACGAATTTCGCACCGGGGATGGTGCGGGCGAGGTATTCGGCGTGGTCGCGCTTGATGAACTCGTCGTGCTCGCCCAAGGCCACCGTCACCGGCACGCGGATCGCGGCGAGATCGGCGGCGCTGTAATCCGGCTGGGTCCGCTGCATCGCCGTGACGGCGGTGACGAGCGACTGGAAGCCGTCGGGAGTCGGCGAAAGTGCCGCGTAGTCGTTGGCATGGCGGCCGAAGCAGCGCCCGAGCAGCGGGTTGGTCTCGTCGAGCTCCTTCACGCCGGAGGGATCCATGTTGCAGGCGAAGAAGAACACGCCCGCGACCCGCTCCGGCGCGTGCGAGGCCAGCACTAGTGCCACGCAGGCACCGTCGCTCCAGCCGACGATGGCCGCCCGGTCGAGCCCGAGCCGGTCCATCACCGCGCGCACGTCGCCGGCCATCAGCTCATACGAATAAGACCGTTCATCCCGCGTGCTGCGGCCATGGCCGCGGCTGTCGATGACGATGACGCGGCGGCCGGCGGCGGTGAGTGCGGAGACCTGCTTGCCCCAATTCCCGGAATGCCCGAGCCCGCCATGCAGCAGGATCACCGGCCGGCCCGCGCCGTAGCTCGCGAACCAGAGGCGGGCGCCATCATGCGCGACGTGGCCTTCGGCGCCACCCGCAGGGAGCGAGAGGCCGTGAGCGGCGAAGTCCTTGAGCTCGTCGTCCCGAGATTCCATAGTCTCCTCCGCGGCGAGCGCATGGGTGCGTCGCGCCGCACTCTATAGTGCCCCGCCCGGGGTTCGCATTAACTTCTGCCTCCCCTCCTCCTTCTTGGGTATCTCTCATGACCAAGGGTTCCGACCTCCTCATCGCCGCGCTGGAGAATGAAGGCGTCGAGCGGATCTATGGGATTCCCGGCGAGGAGAATCTCGACGTTGTCGAATCGCTGCGGTCGTCGAAGATCGAGCTGGTGCTGACGCGGCATGAGCAGGCGGCGTCGTTCATGGCGGCGACCCACGGGCGGCTGACGGGGAAGCCCGGGGTCTGCCTCTCGACCCTCGGGCCGGGCGCGCTCAATTTCACCACCGGCGCCGCCTATGCCTATCTGGGTGCGATGCCGATGCTGCTGCTGACCGGGCAGAAGGCGATCAAGTCAGCGCGGCAGGCGCAGTTCCAGATCGTCGACATCGTCGGCGCGATGCGGCCGCTGACCAAGATGACCCGGCAGATCGTGACCGCCGCGTCGATCCCGACCATGGTGCGGGACGCGTTCAGGATCGCCGTCGAGGAGCGGCCGGGCCCGGTGCATCTCGAATTGCCCGAGGACATCGCCGCCGAGGAGGCGGATGCGGCGCTGGTGCCGCCGCATCCGATCGACCGGCCCTATCCCAACCCGGCGGCCTTGGAGCGCGCGGCGCAGATGATCCTGGCTGCGAAGACGCCGCTCATCATGATCGGCGCCGCCGGCAACCGGCCGCGGCTCGTGGAGCCGCTCTCCGACTTCGTGCGGCGGACGAAGATCCCGTTCTTCAACACCCAGATGGGCAAGGGCGCCGTCACCGGCGGCTCCAACCTCTATCTCGGGACCGCGGCGCTCTCCGAGCGCGACTACATCCACCACGCGATCGAGCGCGCCGACCTCGTCATCGCCATCGGCCACGACACGGTGGAGAAGCCGCCTTTCCTGATGGGCAGTGCATTGGACGGCGGTCGCAAGGTGATCCATGTCGGCTATCTCTCGGCCAAGGTCGAGGAGGTCTATCACCCCGACGCGGAGCTGATCGGCGATATCGGCGCCAGCGTCGCCGCACTCGCCGACCGGCTCGGCGGGCGGATCCCGGAGCAGACCGCGATGCTGGAGCTCAGGCAGCGGATCCTGGAGAAGATCAACGCCGGCAACGACGCCGACCGCTTCCCGGTGACGCCGCAGCGCCTGGTGCGCGACATCCGCAGCGTGATGCCGGAGGACGGCATCGTCTGTCTCGACAACGGCATGTACAAGATCTGGTTCGCGCGCAACTACCGCACCAGGGTCGCGAACACGCTGCTGCTCGACAACGCGCTCGCCACCATGGGCGCCGGCCTGCCCTCCGCCATGGCGGCGAAGCTGGTCAACCCCGAGCGCAAGGTGCTGGCGGTCTGCGGCGACGGCGGGTTCATGATGAACAGCCAGGAGCTGGAGACCGCGGTGCGCCTCAGGCTCGACCTCGTGGTGCTGATCATCGTCGATTCCGCCTATGGCATGATCCGCTGGAAGCAGGCGGTGGACCGCTTCGCCGATTTCGGCATGACCTTCGGCAATCCCGACTTCGTGCGCTACGCCGAGAGCTACGGGGCCAAGGGCCACGCCGTCGGCA
>DATKNM010000573.1:0-7247 GCA_035541335.1 Binatia bacterium | reverse complement strand
CCGCTTTCCCGCAGGCAATTCTGGGAACTTATCGGCGACATGCGGGCCCGCCGTCCCGGCATGAGCGTCATCGTCTCGACCGCTTACATGGAGGAGGCCCAGCAATTTAAATGGACCTGCGCCATGTATGGCGGCAAGGTGATTGCGGCCGGGAAAACCTCGGAAATCCTGCAAAGGACTGGAGAAAAAACCCTGGAGGCGGCCTTCATTGACCTGCTGCCGGCGGAGAAACGCGCAGAAGAGAAGCCAGTCGTCGTGCCGCCGCGGACCTCTGACTACTCCGGACCACCTGTGATCGAGGCCGACGGCCTTACTCAGCGGTTCGGTAATTTCACCGCGGTGGACCATGTGAGCTTCCGCATCTCGCGCGGCGAGATCTTCGGCTTCCTCGGCTCGAACGGTTCCGGCAAGACCACCACGATGAAGATGCTGACCGGCCTGCTCGCCGCAAGCGAAGGCCGAGCGGAGCTGCTGGGCCGGCCGGTCCAGGCCCAGGATATCGCGACTCGGCTCAAGATCGGCTACATGTCCCAGGGCTTCTCGCTCTACGAGGAGCTGACAGTGCGCGCCAATCTCGAGCTCCACGCCCGGCTCTACCGCATCGCCGGCGCCGAGGTGGCGGAGCGTGTCCGGGCCGCGCTGGAGCGCTTCGACCTCGGCGCCATCGCCGGCGCGCTGCCCGGCAAGCTGCCGCTCGGCGTGCGCCAGCGGCTGCAGCTCGCCGCAGCCTGCCTGCACCGGCCGGAGATCCTGATCCTGGACGAGCCCACCTCCGGCGTCGATCCCGAGGCCCGAGACGATTTCTGGCGCATGATCGTTGAACTCTCACGCAGCGACGGCGTCACCGTCTTCGTCTCGACCCACTTCATGAACGAGGCGGAGCGCTGCGACCGCATCTCGCTGATGCATCGTGGCCGCGCCCTCGCCGTGGGGACGCCGGCCGAGATCGCCGCAGTGGAGGGGGCTGCGACCATCGAGGAAGCGTTCATCCGCCGGATCTCCCGTGCCGATCCCGAAGCGGCGGCGGCCGATGCCGCCGTCGCGCCGGTTCCCGCCGCGCAGCCGCGTCGCCTGCCGGTGCCAGTGGTGCTGCAACGGCCGCTCGCCTTCGCGCGACGCGAGCTCATCGAGCTGATCCGCGACCCGGTGCGTCTCGCCTTCGCCCTGCTTGGCCCGATCTTCCTCATGGTCACCTTCGGCTTCGGCGTCTCCTTCGACGTCGACCAGCTGACCTATGCGGCGCTCGACCGCGATCACTCGCTGGAGAGCCGCACCCTGCTGGAGAACTTCCAGGGCTCGCGCTACTTCCTGGAGCGCCCGCCGCTCTACAGCGAGGCCGAGATCGACCGGCGCCTCCGCTCCGGGGAGTTGAAACTGGCTTTGGAGATCCCGGACAATTTCGGCCGCGACCTGCTGGCCGGGCGGCAGCCGGAGATCGGCGTGTTCCTCGACGGGGCCATGCCGTTCCGCGCCGAGACCATCCGCGGCTATGTCGAGGGCATCGCCCAGCTCTTCCTCGAGAACTACGCACTGCAGACCACGGGGAGCGATGCCGGCGTGCTGCCGCTCTCGACCCAGCCCCGCTTCCGCTACAACCAGGATTTCAAGAGCGTGGTGGCGATCGTGCCCGGCACCATCATGCTGCTGCTGATGCTGATTCCTGCCATGCTGACCGCGGTCGGAGTGGTGCGCGAGAAGGAGCTGGGCTCGATCGCCAATCTCTACGTCTCGCCGGCCGGGATTGGCGAGTTCCTCATCGGCAAGCAGCTCCCCTACATCCTGGTCGGCTTCATCGCCTTCCTGCTGCTGACCGGCCTCGCGGCGCCGGTGTTCGGCGTGCTGCCGAAGGGCAACGTCGGCGCGCTGGCGGTGGCTGCCTTGCTCTATGTCGGCGCCTCCACCGCCTTCGGCCTGCTGGTCTCGGCCTTCGTCTCGACCCAGGTGGCGGCGGTCTTCGCCGCGGCGATCCTCTGCATGATCCCAACCACCAATTTCTCAGGCTTGCTCTACCCGACCGCGACCCTGGAGGGCTCGGCGCGCATCTTCGGCATGCTGTTTCCGGCGTCCTGGTTCCAGACCGTGAGCCAGGGCGTGTTCGACAAGGGTCTCGGCTTCATCGACTTCCTGCCGCAGTTCGCGGCGCTGGCCGGATTCGTCGCCGCCTTCCTCACCCTGGCGCGCCTGCTGGTGCGCAAGCAGGAGCGCTGACGATGGGGCGCCACCTTGCCAACGTCTTCCGCCTCGGCTTGAAGGAGCTCGCCAGCCTGTCGCGCGACGTGGTGATGATGGCGCTGATCCTCTACACCTTCACCCTCGCGGTCTACGACGTCGCCAAGGGCGTGCGCACCGAGGTGCAGAACGCCGCCGTGGCGGTGATCGACGAGGACGGCTCCGAGTTTTCGCGCCGGATCATCGACGCGATCCAGCCACCCTATTTCCAGCATCCGCGGCTGATCGAGCGCCGCGACGTCGATGCCGCCCTCGACCGCGGCACCGTCACCTTCGTGGTCGACCTGCCGCCGAAGCTGGAGGCCGACCTGCTCCGGGGACGCCAACCGGAGATCGGCATCGACGTGGATGCCACCGCCATGACCCAGGCCGGCGTCGGCACGACCTATCTGCAGAATATCATCGCCCGTGCCGCCGCGGACTTCCTGAAGAGCCGTGGCGAGGCGGTCGCCGCACCGGCGACCGTGGTTACCCGTGCGCTGTTCAATCCCAACCTGGAGTCGATCCGCTTCAACGCGGTGATGCAGGTGCTGGAGGACATCACCATCCTCTCCATCATCCTGGTCGGCGCCGCGGTGATGCGCGAGCGCGAGCGCGGCACGATCGAGCACCTGATGGTGATGCCGGTGACCGCGGCGGAGATCGCGCTCGCCAAGATCTGGGCCAACGGGCTCGTGGTGCTGGCCGCCGCGGCCCTGTCCTTGACCTTGGTGGTGCAGACGGTCCTCGCCGTGCCGATCGCAGGGTCGGTGCCGCTCTTCCTCTGCGGCGCAGCGCTCTATCTCTTCGCCACCACCGCACTCGGCATCCTCCTGGCGACCATCGCCAATTCCATGCCCCAGCTCGGCCTGCTGGCGATTCCGATCTTCGTGGTCATGAACCTGCTGTCCGGCACGACGACGCCGCAGGAGGCGATGCCGGCCTGGCTGATGATGGCGATGCAGGCTTCGCCCTCGACCCATTTCGTCGCCCTGGCGCAGGCGGTGCTCTACCGCGGCGCGGGCTTCGCCGTGATCTGGCCGCAGATGGTCGGGATATTCGCCCTCGGCTTTGGATTCCTGTTGATCGCCCTGCTCCGGTTCCGGAGCATGTTGGCGCGCCAGGCGTGAGCGGGACGATGCGGGGAAGAGAGATGCGCCCGTCGGCGCGATCGGGAGGAGAGACGTCATGGAAGATCTGAGCCTCGGTTCCGCGGCCCTCTCGGGCCCGGCGCGCCTGCTGGTGGCACTGGCGGTCGGCCTCTTGATCGGCATGGAGCGCGAATGGCGCCGGCGCGGCGGTGACGAGCCGCATATCGGCCTCCGCACCTTTGGCCTGATCGGTCTCATGGGCGGCCTCGCCGGGTTGCTGCAGCCGGTCCTGGGCGGCTGGCTGGTCGCGGCGGCATTGCTGGCGCTGGCCGTCCTGCTGATCTCCGACCGCCGCAAGAACGAGCTCGGCGCTCTCGCCGAGGACATGACGACGCTGATCGCGGCGTTGGTGGCGACCCTGCTGGGCGCGCTCGCCACCAGCGGCATGCCGCAGCTCGCCTCGGCGGCCGCCGTCGTCGTGGTCCTGCTGCTGAACCTGAAGCCGACCCTGCATCGCTGGGTCGAGGCCTTGAGCGAGGTCGAGCTTCACGCCGTGCTGCGGCTGTTGGTGATCTCGCTGGTGATCCTGCCGGTCCTGCCT
The DNA here is from genome assembly GCA_035541335.1 of Binatia bacterium. GTDB lineage: Bacteria > Pseudomonadota > Alphaproteobacteria > Dongiales > Dongiaceae > Dongia. The sequence continues at coordinate 3,347 of DATKNM010000573.1, read as the reverse complement.
AATGCGGGCTACGGCCCCTACCAGGCGCTGAACCCGAAGGTGATCTGGCTGTTCGTGGTCATGATCGCCACCCTCTCCTTCGTCGGCTATCTGGCGATCCGCATCCTCGGCGCAAGGCGCGGCTATCTCGCGACCGGCCTCTTCGGCGGCCTGGTCTCCTCGACCGCCACCACCGCGGCGCTGGCACGCCTCGGCAGGCGCGACGCGGCGGCAGCGCCCGCGCTCGCCTCCGGCATCGCCGTCGCCAATGCCGTCATGGCCGTGCGCATGTTGGCGATCGTCGCCGCCATCGATCCCGGACTCGCCATCGCCGCCTCCTGGCCGCTCGGGCTCGCCGCCGTGGCGGCAATGCTCTTCGCGCTCCTGCTCTGGCGCATGAGCGCCAAGACCAGCGGCAAGACGAAGACCGACTCGATCGAGATGGAGAACCCGTTCGACATCTGGCCGGCCTTGCGCTTTGCCGCCTTGCTCGCGGTCATCCTGGTGTTGGCGCGGTTCCTGGAGGATCGCTACGGCCAAAACGGCATCGAAGTCCTGGCGGCGATCGCGGGCCTGGTCGACGTCGATGCCATCACCCTCACCGTCGCCCATGGCACCGCCCAGGGCGCCGCAACGATGCCGGCCGTCCTCGCTCTGCTCACCGCCGCCTTCGCGAACTCGATCTTCAAGGGCGCGCTACTGGTCTGGGCCGGCGGCCGGCTCGCCGGCTGGGGCGTCGCCGTGCTGGTCCTGATGGCGGTCGTCGGCGGCGTGGCCTATCTGTTTCCGCTGGCCTAGCGAACGGACGCGGCTGCGTCAGGGAGACGCAGCGGAATTCGCCTGCGGCGTCTTGGCCGGGCCGCCACCTGCATATTGATATATTCATCCTGGGCGCGGCGTCTGCTGTCCTGGAAGCGAGCAGGTGTACACCGGTCTCGACAAGGAAGACGCAGTTTTGCTTTAGATCAAGCGCATAGGTCAGGATTCCAAACCGGAATCTAAACCGTTTCTTAGGTGGTTCCGCCTAGCCTGCACACCACTGTATTCAAGGTCGCGTGCAGATCCTTCTCGCGCGGCTTTCGTGAGAGGAGAGAATGCAAGTGCAGTCAACGAGGGAATACGCGTCGGCCAGCCCCAACGGAGCGGCCACGCAGAGCGCAGCCCGGGCGACGACCGCGCGCAAGCTGGCGCGCACCGTCGCGCCGACCGCGAACGAGCGCTTCTTCGACAAGAACGACATCATCGTCAGCAAGACCGATCTCAAAGGTCACCTGACCTATGTCAATCGCGCCTTCATGGCGATCTCGGACTATGACGAGTCCGAGCTCCTCGGCCAGCCGCACAGCCTGATCCGGCATCCCGACATGCCGCGCGCGATCTTCAAGCTGCTCTGGACCCAGCTCCAGGCCGGCCGCGAGATCTTCGCCTATGTGAAGAACATGACCAAGCACGGCGACTTCTACTGGGTGCTGGCGCATGCGACGCCGTCCGTCACTGCCGGCGGGCAATGCGTCGGCTATCACTCGAACCGCCGCGTCCCCGACCGGCGCGTGGTCGAGAGCATCATCGCGCCGCTCTATCGCAGCCTGAAGCAGATCGAGGACGGCGAGTCCGACCGGCGCCTCGGCCTGGAGAAGTCCTGGGCCGCACTCAACGACATCCTGCAGGAGAAGGGGATCGGTTATGACGAATTCATCCTCGGCCTCTAAACGGCCGCGCGGCCTGCTCGGTTTCGGTAAGCGCCGCAGCAGCGCCGAGGCGATCCGCAGCGCGCTCGAGGTGTGCCGCCAGGTCCAGGCCGGCAACTTCGAGGCCCGCATCACCGGCATCCACGAGACCGGAGAGCTCGGCGAGCTCATGTGGGCGATCAACGACATCGTCGACCGTTCCGATGCATATCTCCGGGAATCCGCCGCCGCCATGGACCATGTGGCGCGCAATCTCTATTACCGCCGCATCGCCGAAGGCGGCATGCTGGGGAGCTATCTCGCCGGCAGCCAGCGCATCAACAGCGCCGCCGACGCCATGACCGAGAAGGTCACCGAGTCCCGCAGCATCGTCAGCAAGATCGAGGGCGTGGTGAACGCCGTCTCGGCGGCGGCGACTCAGCTGGAGGGCGCCGCCGGCACCATGCAGGGGGCCGCCGATACCACCAACCAGCGGGCGCAGGCGGTGGCGACCGGCGCCGATCACGCCGCGGCCAGTGTCAATACCGTCGCAGCGGCGGCGGAGGAACTGTCAAGCTCGATCAAGGAGATCGGCCAGCAGGTGGTGCGCTCCAACACCATCACCCAGGAAGTGGTGAAGGCGACCGAGGAGACCAACGCCCGGGTCGAGAGCCTGGCGGACGCCGCGCAGAAGATCGGCAAAGTGATCGACCTCATCACCGAGATCGCTTCCCAGACCAATCTGCTCGCGCTCAACGCCACGATCGAGGCTGCCCGGGCCGGCGAGGCCGGCAAGGGCTTCGCCGTGGTGGCGCAGGAGGTGAAGAGCCTGGCCAACCAGACCGCCCGCGCGACCGAGGATATCACCGCGCAGATCAATGCGATCCGCGGCGCCACCGGCGATGCGGTCGCGGGCGTCCAGGGCATCGCCCGGACCGTGCGCGAGGTCAGCGAGATCGCCGCGGCGATCGCCGCCGCCATCGAGGAGCAGAGCGCCGCCACCCACGAGATCGCCGCCAGCGTCACCCAGGCCTCCACGGGCACCACCGAGGTGAAGCGCAACGTCGAGGAAGTGACCCAGGTGGCGAGCGAGTCCGGCGCCGCGGCCAGTCAGGTCCTGAGCGCCGCCACCGGCCTCTCGCAGCAGGCGGAGACGCTCACCGCCGACGTGCGCCACTTCGTCGAGGTCATGAACAAGACGGGGTGATCACATCCCGGCGGGTCAGGCTTCCGGCTCGTGGCAGACGGCTTCGATGTTGTGGCCGTCGGGATCGAACACGAAGGCGCCGTAATAGTCCTTGTGATAGTGCCCGCGGATGCCCGGCGCGCCGTTGTCGCGACCGCCGGCCGCAAGGGCCGCAGCGTGGAAGGCGCGGACCTCGGCGCGGGTTCGCGCAGTGAAGGCGAGATGGATCGGCGCCGGCGAGGTTCCCGAGCCGCCGATCCAGAATTCATGCCGCCCGTCCCGGCCGAGCTCAACCCAGCCTTCGCCCTCGGCGACGACGGCGATGCCAAGCGGCGCCAGCACCGAGGTGTAGAAGTCCTTGCTCTTCGCGAAGTCCTTGACCGCGAAGCCCAGGTGATCGATCGATTTGCTCATCAGTATCTCTTGCGGTGACGGTCGCGGAACTTCGGTTTCTGGCCGGGCTTGCCGGCCGTGGAGCGACCGCCGGGCACAGGAAGCGGCTTGCCGTCCACCCC
>DATKNM010000572.1:0-9974 GCA_035541335.1 Binatia bacterium | reverse complement strand
TACGAGGGCCGCTACATCCAGGGCGTCATCGCCGGCAAGATGTCGAAGTCCGGCGTGGTCGGCTATATCGGCTCGGTGCCGATCCCGGAGGTGATCATGGGCATGAACGCCTTCATCCAGGGCATGCGCACGGTCAACTCGAACGGCAAGATCAAGATGGTGATGATCAACGCCTGGTACGACCCCGGGAAGGAATCCGACGCGGCCAAGGCGCTGATCGACCAGGGCGCCGACATCGTGGCGCAGCATACCGATTCTCCGGCGCCGCTGCAGACCGCCCATGACCGCGGCGTGAAGGGCTTCGGCCAGGCCTCGGACATGGTGAAGTTCGCGCCCGACACCCAATTGACCGCCTCGGTCGATCACTGGGACGAGTATTACGTCGAGCGCGTCAAGGCGGCGATGGACGGCTCCTGGAAGAGCCAGGACGTCTGGGGCGGCTTGAAGTCGGGCATGCTGCACATGGCGCCCTACCTCAACATGCCCGACGACGTGAAGGCGCTCGCCGAGAAGACCGAGGAGGGTATCAAGAGCGGCGCGATCATGCCCTTCATGGGCCCGATCAATGCCCAGGACGGCAGCCCGAAGGTCGCCGCCAACCAGATGCTCGACGACGGCCAGATTGCCGGCATGGACTGGCTGGCCCAAGGCGTCGAGGGCACGCTGCCGAAGTAGGGAAGCACAGCGCAGGTGCTCGCCGGAGGCTCAGCCTTCGGCGGGCGCCTCTGCCGGCCGGAACGTCGCGCTGGGGATCCGCGCCGCATCGGCCCCGGCCGCCCTCCGCAACGCCACCGAGAGTTCGTCCGGGGTGAACGGCTTCGAGAGATAGTGGTCCATGCCGGCGGCGCGGTAGCTCTCCTCGTCGCCGGGCATGGCGTTGGCGGTCAAGGCGACGATCGGGATCGCGGCATAGACGCCGCCGAGGGCGCGGATCGCGCGGGCGGCCGCGGGACCGTCCATCTCCGGCATTTGCACGTCCATCAGCACCAGATCAAAACGCTCGCGCTGCACCAGGTCGAGGGCCTCGCGGCCGTCCTGGACGATCGCATAGCTGTGCCCGGCCATGTCCAGCATCGCCGAGAGCACGCGCTGGTTGATCGCGTTGTCCTCGGCGATCAGCAGCCGGAGCTTCCGCGTGCCGGGGTCGGCGAGCAGCGTCTCCGCATCGGCGGCGGTCGGCGCGGGAGGCGCGGCCTCGGCGACGCTGCAGCGCAGGCGCAGCCAGAAGGTCGAGCCCTCGCCCGGCGTGCTCTCGACGCCGACCTCGCCGTTCATCAGGTGGATGAGCTCCTTGGAGATGGCGAGGCCGAGGCCGGTGCTGCCCGGCCGGCTCGCCGCGATCTCCGCCTGGGTGAATTTCTGAAACAGGCGTTTCCGCGTCTCCGGCGCGATGCCGATGCCGCTGTCCTTGACCGTGATCGAGGCCTCGCACAGCCCGGGGCCGACCTCCGCGGCGTCGGCGCTGAGCGTGATGCCGCCGCGCTCGGTGAACTTGACGGCATTGCTGAGGTAGTTCGCAACCACCTGTCCCAGGCGGTTCGCGTCGCCGAGCAGCAATGGCGGCACGTTGGCGCCGATCTTGAGCGCGAGCGTCAGGCCCTTCGCTTGCACCGAAGGCTGCCACAGCGTCGCGAGGTTGCTGAGGAGCTCGCGCAGCGAGAACGGCGCGATGTGGAGATCGATCCGGCCGGCCTCGATCTTCGCGATATCGAGGATATCGTTCAAGAGGGCGAGCAGGCTCTGGGCCGAGCGCTCCAGGATCTCCAGCTTCTCCCGCTGGGATGCATCGAGCGGCGAGCCGGCCAACAGGTGCAGCATGCCGATGATGCCGTTCAGGGGCGTGCGGATCTCGTGGCTCATGGCGGCAAGAAAATCCGATTTCACCCGGTTGGCGGCCTCGGCGGCGTCGCGGGCGCGGCGCAGGTCCTGGTTCAACCGGTCGAGCTCCTCGCTGCGCGTCTTCAACTCCCGCTCGGCGATGCGGCGCCGCTGCGCCGTATCGCGGAAGACGTCGAGGGCGCGCGCCATGGCGCCGACCTCGTCGTCCCGCTCGAGATAGGGGACGCTGCGATCGAGTGCGCCGGCGGCGAAGCTGCGCATCAGCGGCGTGATGCGGGTGAGTGGTCGGATCACCAAGCCGAGGGTGAAGAGCGTGAAGATCAGCAGCGTCGAGCTCATGATCGCGGCGGTCGCGAGCAGGCGATTGAGATGCGCGGCGCGATCGGCCTCCAGGATCGATTTCGAGAGGTCGAGGCGGAGCTGTCCGATCAGCTTGCCGTCGTAGTGGATCTCGGCCTCGGCACTGACCGTCGTGCCTGCCGGTGCATCGGCGCCGAGGGTGACGAACGCGTTTCCCTCGGGCTCCACGACATCCACGTCCTGGAACTCCGGCAGCTCGGTCTTCAGCGGCAGGAGCTGCGCCTCGGTTGCGGCCTTGTCGTATTCCCAGACGGAGACGGCGATGGCGCCGGCATAGAGATCCGCCAGCAGGTGGGCGCGACGCTCAAGGCCGGCCGACGCATCGACCAAGAACAGGCGGTCCTCGACCAGCACATAGACCGCCTGGATCAGCAGAAAGACGACCGCGAGAGCGATGGTGGCCTTGGTCCGGAGACCGAGCGAAGCGCGCGCGGGCATCTAGGCGGCTCTGCGCTCCCGGCGGGTCGTGGGCTGTCGTCGCTGCGGCACTTAAGATCAGGCGTCGGCGGCGTCGGACATCCGCCGCAGCAGCTGCGCGACCGACGCCGCGGCTTCCGGCGGCTCCTTGACCGTCTCGTCCGCGTTGCCGCGGCCGACTGCCGTCAACTCGATCAGCGCCTCGCTATCCGCTGCGTCCGGCTCGGCGCCGGGGTGCGGCGCCGGCTTCGGCACGGCGACCCGGCCATGCATCGTCTGGATCGGCATGGCCTGACTCTGGCCCTGAGCCTGCACCAGGACCGGGCGCGATGGCGGCGGTGGGGCGGCCGGCGTCTCCGGCGCGGGTGTCACGGCGGGCGCGGGGGCAGGCTCCATTGCGGGTGCCGTCGGTTTCTTGCCGCTGGTTTCGGTCAGCAGCCCGCGCACACCGCGCTCCAGGCGGACCATGGCCTCGCGCAGTGGCGTGGTGCTGCGGCCCTCGACCAGCTCCAGGAGAGTCATCACCATGCTGCGGAGCTGCTCGTTCTGGGTCTCGAGGCGCAGCAGGTCGGTTTCCTTGGCCGCGAGCTCGACCTCGTTGCGCGAGAGCGTATTGCGGGCGTCGTCGAGCTCAGTCTCAAGCGAGGCGGCGCGGATGCGGGCGGCCTTCAAGTCGGCGCTCTGGCGCGAGAGGGCGCCTTCGACGATCCGGACCAAGTCATCGAGCCGGAGGCCGTACTTGCGCTGGTCGGCCTCGACGCCGCCCAGGCGCTCGCGGGCCGCCTCGACCCTCGACTGCAATTGTTGGAGATCGTCCATGCGGCCAAGCCTCGCCGATCTTGGTTAATGTCGCGTTAAGACCGGGTACGTGGTCCTAGAGGAAAGGCTGCGGCCCAAGGAGCGGGGAGTCAAGCGCGGCCGGCTAATAGCCGAGCGCGCAGCCGTCTTTTCGGGGGTCGGAGCCGGCCAAGAGGACGCCGCGGCGCCAGTCGATGGCAATCGCCTGGCCGCCGCCCAGGGGCGAGGTGGCACGCATCACCCGGTGGCCGCGGTCGGAGAGGGCGAGGAACACGTCCTCCGGCACGCCGGTCTCGACCCCGAGCAGCCCCTCCTCGTGATGAACCCGCGGGCAGTCGAGCGCCGCCTGGGTGTCCATGCCGAAATCGACCATGTTGGTGAGGGCGTGGACCTGGCCCATCGGCTGGTAGTCGCCACCCATCACGCCGAAGGAAAGCACGGTGCGGCCCTCGCTCGTCACCATGGCGGGGATGATGGTGTGCATCGAGCGCTTGCCGGGTGCGATGCAATTGGGATGCCCCGGATCGAGCGAGAAGCAGGCGCCGCGATTCTGCAGCAGGATGCCGGAGCGCTCGGTCGCGCGTCCGCTGCCGAAGCCGTAGTAGATCGAGTTGATGAAGCTGACGGCGTTGCGATCGCGATCGACCACCGTCAGATAGACGGTGTCGGGATGCGGTTCGAGCTGGCGCGCGCGCTTCATCTCGAGGGCGCGGTCGGGATCGATCTGGTCGGCGAGCGCCCGGGCATGGCGCTGCGACAGGAGGCCGTCGACCGGAACCGCGACGTGGTCGGGGTCGGCGATGTGGCGGTCGCGCTCCTGGTAGGCGAGCTTGGCCGCTTCGACGGCGAGATGCAGGCGCTCCACCGAGAGCGGCTCGGGGCCGATCGAGGGGAACTGCGCCAGGATGTTCAGCATCATGAGGGCGGTCAGGCCCTGGCCGGGCGGCGGGCATTCCCAGAGCTCGAGGCCGCGATAGCCGGTCTTGATCGGCAGGGCGTATTCGCCGCGGTGCTGCGCCAGATCCTCGGCCTTGAGCAGGCTGCCTTCGACCCGCAGGCTGCGCACGATGTCGTCGGCGACCCAGCCTTCGTAGAAGCCGGCGGCGCCCTTCCAGACGATCTCGCGCAGCGCTTTCGCCAGCAGCGGCAATTGGATCCGGTCGCCGGCGCGCGGCGCCCGGCCGTTCGGCAGGTACTGGCGCGCCGCGGCGGCGTTGCGCGCGAGGCGTGGCGCTTCGCCGGCCCAGTCCTGGGCGACGCGGGGTGCGACGGCGAAGCCTTGCTCGGCGTAATGGATCGCCGGCTGCAGCAGGCGATCGATGCCGAGCCGGCCATGGTCCTGGGAGAGGCGGCACCACGCCTCGACGCAGCCGGGAACGGTGACGGCGTGGATGCTGTCGGCGTCGATCTCGTGGATGCCGCGCTTGCGGAACCAATTGGCATCGGCGGCCTGGGCGGCGCGGCCGGCGCCGTTATAGGCCATGATCCGGTCGCTGCCGCCGACCGACATCAGCACGAAGCAATCGCCGCCGATGCCGGTCATGTGCGGCTCGACGACGGCGAGCACCGCGGCGGCGGAGATCGCCGCGTCGATCGCCATGCCGCCGGCTTTCAGGGTCTCGATGGCAGTGAGGGTCGCGAGCGGGTGCGAAGTCGCGGCGGCGGCCTCCCCGGCAATCACCACGGAGCGCCCCGGCACCTGGAAATCCCGACCCACCCACTCGCCCATCATCATCGATTACCGGGCAGGGCGGGGCTCCGCAAGAGCGATGCTTGCATCCCGCGTGTGCGTTTCACCCGAATATGAAACCGAATATGAAACTCGGGTGAACCGGGGCGCTGTTAAACCCGACGAATTGTCAGGAAGCCGATTACCAGTACCGGACGCGACCGGTATCGACGTGCACGAAATCCGACTGTGGATAGATGCCGACGCCGCCGCGCTTCATGGCGACGGCATTGTCGTGCAGGTCGCGCAGGCTGACATCGGCAAGGCGGATGTCGATCGCCTTGCCCTCGAGATGCATGCTGTGCTTGGCGACGCCGTTGCTCTCGGCGGCGAGCATCGCATTCGTCTTCGGGCTGCGATAGCCGGAGATGATCTGGAACGGCTGCCGGCTGCCGGTGCGGCGGTGCAGATCGGTCAACAGGTTCAGCAGGTTGATGTCGATCGGGTGGACCTCGCCGTTGCGGAAGTCGCGGAGGATGTAGTTGATGTCCTTGAGCGCCCCCATGTCCGCGTTGCTGCCGCGCCAATAGGTGGCCTTCAGGGTCTCGTTGGTGTGGGTGTTGTAGAAGGCGAGGGTGCGGTCATCGCTCGGCAGCGACGCCCAGGCCCTGGACGCTGAAATCGTCGGCACGAGGCCGGCCGTCGCCGCAGCGGCCAGCCCGGCGCGCAGCAGGCTGCGCCGCCCGAGGCGCAATGAAAAAGGAGTGTTTTCGGTCTGGGTCGGTTCGATCGGCCCGGTCGACTGCATCGGCCTCGCTCACGCTATTGAGGTGGAACTGGAAAATTGCCACAGATGCCTTTGTCGGGCAAAAGGAAATCGCCCTCCAAAGTCCCTTGACAAGCATTTGATTCATTTCACGGATCGGCCGTTAAAATATTCCTAAAACGGGACCGGGTCCTGGTCTTGACCAGAAGCCCCGGTTTCGCGCAAATCCGGCCCCAATCACCCCTCTAGACCCTCATCGAAAGGTCCATATCGTGCCGATCCTGCTCGGCCTGGATACCGGCGGCACCTATACCGACGCCGTGCTGTTCGACCCCGAAGCCGGGGTCATCGCCTCGGCCAAGTCACTGACCACCAAGCACAATCTTTCGATCGGCCTCAAGGGCGCGATCACCCGGGTGCTGCCGCATCTGCCGGCGGGGCGGAAGCCGGAGGACATCGCCCTCGTCTCGATGTCCACCACGCTTGCCACCAACGCCATCGTCGAAGGCCATGGTGCGCCGATCTGCCTCATCCTGATCGGCTATGACGCGAAGGCCCTGGAGCGCGCCAACCTGAAGCAGGCGCTCGGCACCGATCCGGTGATCTTCATCAATGGCGGGCACAAGCCGAGCGGCGACGAGCAGGCGCCGTTCGATCTCGCAGCGGCCCGGGAAGCGGTTCTCGCCCAGGCGCCGAAGGTCGCGGCCTTCGCCGTCAGCGGCTATTTCTCGGTCCGCAATCCGGCGCATGAGATCGTGCTCCGCGACATGATCCGTGCGCTGACCGACCGGCCGGTTTCCTGCGGCCATGAGCTCACCTCGAAGCTCGACGCGCCGCGCCGCGCTTTGACCTGCGCACTCAACGCCCGGCTCATTCCCCAGCTGCAGCAGCTGATCCGCGCCATCGCCGGGCTCCTCGCGGAGCACGGCATCGGCGCGCCGCTGATGGTGGTGAAGGGCGACGGCTCGCTGATGGATTCCGCGGTGGCGCTTGCCTGTCCGGTTGAGACCATCCTCTCCGGCCCTGCCGCCAGTCTCGTTGGCGCGCGGCATCTCTCCGGCGAGGACACGGTGATCGTCTCCGACATGGGCGGCACCACCACCGACATCGCCATGCTGAAGCACGGCCGCCCGGTGCTGAACAAGGAAGGCGCCACGGTCGGCGGCTGGAAGACCATGGTGGAGGCGGTCGCCGTCCACACCTACGGCCTCGGCGGCGACAGCGAAGTCCGGATCGACGAGCATCACGGCTTCGTCCTCGGGCCGCGTCGCGTCGTGCCGCTGAGCCTTCTCGCGATGCAATACCCGGCTGTGCTCGACGCCCTGCGTGCGCAGGAGGAGAGCGAGGAGATGCTGGCGCATCGCGGCCAGTTCGCGCTCCGCCAGCGGCCGCTCGACACCGGCTCGTCCGGATTGAGCGCCGCGCAGCAGCAGGTCTGGGACCGTCTCGCCGACGGGCCGGTCGCCTTGAGCGACCTCATCTTCGGCCCGGCAGTGGCGCGGCATCTGGCGCGGCTGGTCGATCGCGGTCTCGTCGTCATCTCCGGCCTGACGCCGAGCGACGCCGCCCATGTGCTCGGGTTGCAATCCGGGTGGAACCGCGAAGCGGCACGCCTCGGCGCCAGGCTCTTCCTCCGCCGCACGCCGCAGGCCGGCTGGCATCCGCCGGCCGATGCCGAGGCGCTCTGCCGCGACGTGGTCGAACGCGTGATCGTGCAATCCGGCCGCGCCATCCTCGACGCGGTGATCAACGACCAGGCGCGGATCGACGATCATCACTGGGGCCTGCTCGGCCGCTATCTCGTCCAGCGAGCCCTGGCGCCGGCGGGATCGAGCACGGCTAACGATCTCTTCGATGCCACGCTCGCCTTGAAGCATCCGCTGCTGGCGATCGGCGCCCCGGTCGGCAGCTACTACCCGGAGATCGCGCGGCGCCTTCACACGCGTTTGGTGATACCGAAATTCGCCGAGGTCTCGAACGCCGTGGGCGCGGTCGCCGGCGGCATCATGCAGCGGGTCACGGCCACGGTGACCTCGCCGGCGGAGGGGCGGTTCCGCGCCCATCTCGCCAGCGGGATCAAGGACTTCAGCGAACTGGAGGCGGCCTGCGCCCATGCCCGAGACTGGGCGACCGAGACCGCCACCAGCCTTGCCAAGGCGGCGGGCGCCGTGGAGATCGAACTTTTCCATGAGCGCGACGACAAAGTCTTTGAGCAGCCGGGCGGCATGCGGATCTTCATGGAATCCACCGTCGCCGCCACGGCGTTCGGCCGGCCGGCGCTTGCGACGGCGTGACCCGCGTCACGCAGGCGGCGGTCCCGGGATGCCGGTCTGAGATCGGCATCACAGGCCCCACCCATGACAGGCCGCGACCGCTTTGGTAAGTTCCGGACGCAGCCTCGAAGCGACTGGTGATCTCATGCGACGCGCGATTCTCTCCTTTGCCGCCCTCATTTCGGGCGCTTTTTTATTGGCTGCTACAAACGCCGCCTGGGCGGATTCGGCGGACCGCGTGCCGCTGGAGAAACCCGGCGAAGCGGAAGTGCCGGCGCTCCCGCAGGCGGTCGTCGCACCGGTCCCTGAGATCGCCGCGGCAATCGATGCGCTGCAGGCCGATCCGGCGATGGCTGGCTTGACCGTCGATTGGGCCGGGCTGAAGGCCTATTACGCGGCCCACAGCAACGCCGCGCTCTGGACCACGGCGAACGGCTATTCGCTGCTGGGCCAGGCCTGGATCGTGCAGATCCCGCGCACCGTGAAGGCCGGATTGCCTCTGCCCCAGCAGGCGCTGCTGAAGGTCGCCGGCATGACGCTGCCGGACGATACCGCCTCGCAGACCCGCAATGAAGCGCTGATGTCGGCGATCTTCGTTGCCTCGGCGCTCGATGCCACCGGGCCGCTCGGCAAGCCGAAGCAGCGCGGCGCCGGCGTGCTCGACGCGGTCGCCGGTGCGAAGGATCCGGGCGCCACGATGTCGGCGGAATGGCCGACCTATTACCGGTTCTGGAGCCTCTACGCGAAGCTCCCTGAATACGTCGCCTACTACAAGGCGGGCGGCTGGCCCTCGGTGCCGAAGATCGACAAGCTCGAGCCCGGCCAGGCCAACGCGATCGTGCCGGCCTTGCGTGCGCGCCTGCAGGCGACCGGCGAGCTCGCCGCCGCAGCGGCGGCTGCGCATACCGACACCACCTACGATCCCGACCTGCAGGCGGCGGTCGAGCTCTTCCAGCGCAACCACGGCCTCAATGACGACGGTGTCATCGGCGGCCGTACCCTCGAGGAGATGAACGTCACCGCGGAGACGCGGGTGCAGATGATCCTGCTCAATCTCGATCGCATGCGCGCGGTCGGCGCGAAGTTCGAGCCGCGGCACCTCATCGTCAACATTCCGTCGCAGGAAGTGAAGGTGATCGACGACGGCAAGGTCGCGTTCATGACCAAGGCGATCGTCGGCAAGATCGACCGCAAGACCCCGACCCTGGACAGCGTGATCAAGGTCGCCAAGTTCAATCCGGAATGGAATGCGCCGGCGAAGATCGCCTCCAATGACGAGGTGCGCCGCGCCCGCGCCGATCCCAACTTTCTCACCTCGCACGGCTTCCACATCTATGACGGCGGCGGCATGGAGGTCGATCCGAACGCGATCGACTGGAGCTCGGTCGGTCCCGGCAATTTCCCCTATCGCCTGGTGCAGCAGCCCGGGCCGGAGAACGCGCTGGGTCCGGTGAAGCTCGACTTCCCCAATCCGGAATCGGTCTATCTGCACGGCACCAACCAGCGCGAGCTGTTCGCCAAGCAGGACCGCTACTTCTCTTCGGGCTGCATGCGGATGCAGCAGCCGCTCGACATGGCGGCCTACCTGCTCTCCGACGATGCCGACTGGCAGCGGCCGCATATCGACCAGGTGGTGGAGGGCGGCAAGACCACGCTGGTGCCGCTGAAGACTCCGATGCCGATCCATGTCGTCTACATGACGGCCTGGGTGGATGAGGACGGCGTCATGCAGTTCCGCAAAGACATGTATCGCTACGACGATTATGCGGCTATACCGGCGGAGTTGCAGCCGGAGAGCGCCAAAGGCAATCTGATCGCGACCACGCAGCCGCCGAAGCCGACCAAGACCGAG
>DATKNM010000571.1:0-5106 GCA_035541335.1 Binatia bacterium | reverse complement strand
GATTACGAGCCCTGCTGGGTCGATCTCGGCCGGCTGCTCAACGGCATGACGCCGGTCTCGCCGGTCAGCGGCACGCCGCGGGGCTTTCTCGTTCTGAAGCGCGGCTGATGCGATGCCGCCGCCGCGCCGGATCCTGGTCCTCGGCGGCTACGGGACCTTCGGCGGCCGGATCGTGCGCCTGCTGGCGGCGAAGCGGCGCTGGCAGATCGTGGTCGCCGGGCGGTCGACGGCGCAAGCGACGGCCTTCACCCGCGGCCTCGGCGATCCCGCCGTCTCTGGCGTCGCGCTCGACCGCGAGTCGGGCCTCGAGGCCGCACTCAAGACCCTCGCACCCTGGCTGGTGATCGACGCCTCCGGTCCCTTCCAGGGACAGGAGGCGCGAAACTATCCGGTGGTGCACGCGGCCCTGGCCGCCGGCGCGCATTACATCGACATCGCCGATGCACTGGACTTCGTGCGCGGCATCGACCGGTTCGATGCCGAAGCGCAGGATCGCAACCTCTCCCTTATCTCCGGCGCCAGCAGCGTGCCGACGCTCTCCTCGGCCGTGGTCGAGGCGCTGGCGCGCGATCTCGACCGCCTGCTGGAGGTCGAGGTCGCGATCAGCTCCAGCAATAGTGCGACCCTCGGCCGCTCGGTCCATGCGGCGCTGCTTTCCTATGCCGGGAAGCCGATCCCGGTCCGGCGCTTCGGCGTCACGACGGAGACGCGGGCTCTCGAGGATTGGCGTCCGGTCGAGATGGCCGTGCCGGGAAAGGGCACGCTGCGCCGACTGGTGGCGCCTTGCGCGGTGCCGGATCTCGAGCTGCTGCCGGAGCGCTATCCGACCCTGCGCAAGGCGATGTTCCGCGCCGGCGCCGAGTTCTCGCTGTTGAACCGTGCGCTCGGGTTGATGGCGCGCCTGGTCTCCCGGCGCATGCTCGATTCGCTGCAGTCGCTGACCGGCCTCGCCGGCCTCGCCTTCGCCATGCTGCGGCGCTTCGGCAGCGGACGTTCCGGCATGGTGGTCGATGTGACGGGAGCGCGCGGCGGTGTCCTCGTGGCGCGGCGCTGGTGCCTCATCGCCGAGCAGGGCGACGGGCTCTGGGTGCCGGCGCTCGCATCGGCGCTGCTCGCGGACAAGCTCGATCAAGGCGGGGTTCCAGCCGGCGCCCGCATCGGCGTCAACCTGCTCAGCCTCGAAGAATTCCGGGCGGCCTTCGCCGGCTTGAAGATCGCGGACGCCGTCAGCGACCGCGAAATGCCGCCATCGCCGTTCCGCCGCTGGCTCGGCGATGCCGTCGACGCGCTGCCGCCGGCGATCCGTGCGATCCACGACGATCCGCTGGAACGCGGCGCCTCCGGAACCGTGACGGTCACCCGCAGCCGGCATCCCGTCGCGGTCCTGATGTGCAGGCTTCTCGGCTTCCCGGAGAGCGGCAGCGACCGCCCGCTGCGGGTCGAGTTCTCGCCCGATGGGACATGCGAGACCTGGCGCCGGGTCTTCACCGGCAGCCGCTTCGTCAGCACGCTGCGTCCCTGGCCGGACCGCCCCCGTTACGTGCGGGAATGCATCGGGCCGCTCGCCTACGGGTTTGAGTTCGTGCCCGCCGGAGACACGCTCCGCATGGAGTTTCGCGGCTGGTGGTGCTGCGGCGTGCCCCTGCCGCGCGCTCTCGGCCCCAAGGTCGCGGCGCGGCAGTGGCAGGAGGGCGACGAATACTGCTTCTCGGTCGAGGTCGCGGCGCCGGGGATCGGTCCCGTGATCGGCTATCGCGGGCGGCTGCGGCTCGACCCGCGGATCGAGCTCCGCGAGATCCGCGAAGCCGACGTCGTGCCGCTTGCCGCCCTGGCAAAACGCACGTTCATGGCGGCATTCGGCGCCAGCCTCGGCGCGGAGGACCTCGCCGCTCATCTCGAGGAGACGCGCTCGCTCGCGGCGATCCGCGAATCGATGCGGAACGACGTGATCCTGGTGGCGGAGGAGGCCGGGGCCTTGCGCGGCTATGTGCAGTTCGGGCCGGTCGACATGCCGGATCTAGCCGACTTCGGGGCCGCAGCGGACTCCGATCGCGAGCTGCGCTATCTCTATGTCGATCCGCCGCACCAGAACCGCGGCATCGGCCGCCGACTCCTGGCGGCGGCGCTGGCGCATCAGCAGATGGCCGATGCTGCTTGGGTCTTTCTCGACGTCTGGATCCGGAACGACGGTGCTCGCCGGCTCTACGAGCGCTGCGGTTTCACGGTGATTGGCGAGCTGCCGTTCAAGACCGCTTCGGGCGTGGCCGGCGATCCCGACCTCATCATGGTCCGGCGCCGCCCGCAGCCCACGCCCACTGCCGCAAGGGAAGCAGGCGTGGCTGAAGGCAGGTATTGATCAATTCATGGCGACGTATTGGGAGATCTTCTGCGAGAGCTCCTTGTATTCCTTGCAGCTGCCGCAGGCCTTCTGCAGCACCGCGAGGCGCTGCTTCGCCTGGTCCGGCATCTTCATCTCGAGATAGAGCTCGCCGAGATACTCGTTGGCGCCGAGGTGGTTCGGCTCCATGGCCAGCGCCTGGTTGTAGTAGTCGAGCGCATCCTTCGAATCGCCGCTCTTGCGATAAGAATAGCCGAGCAGGTTCAGGGCGTCGGCATAGGCGCCCTTGTCCTTGATCAGCTTCTGCAGGATCGGGATCGCATCCGAATACTTGTCGTCGTCGATCAGCGACTGCGCCTGCTTGTAGGGATCCGGCTCCTCGGCCGCCGGCGTGCTGGTGCTGCCCATGGCGAAGGCCGCCACCGGAACCGAGGCCAGAATCGCCAGGCCCGCGATCCCGAAAATCAGATTGCTGTACTTCATTTTACTCTCCTTTGCTCGAGGACTCCCGACCCCGGTGGAAGACTCACCCGTAACGCTGCTCGCGCCAGGGATCGCCGAAATTGTGATAGCCGCGCTCTTCCCAGAAGCCGGGCCGGTCGGCGGCGATGAACTCGATCCGCTTCAGCCATTTGGCGCTCTTCCAGAAATAGAGCTGCGGCACGATCGCCCGCACCGGACCGCCATGATCGATCGTCAGCGCCTTGCCTTCCCAATGGGTCGCCAACAGCGCGCCTTCCATGGCGAACTCTTCCAGCGGCAGGTTGGTGGTGTAGGTGTCGAAGCTGTGCAGAACGACGAAGTTCGCTTCCGGCTTCGGCTGCACCCGCTCCAGGAGGTCCATCACCGCGACGCCGCGCCAGCGGTTGTCGAAGCGCGACCAGGCGGTCACGCAATGGATGTCGCTCATGAGATCGCTCTGCGGCAGCGCCTGGAAGGCATCCCAGTCGAGCCGCATCGACTGCTCCACCAGCCCGTCGATCGAAAGCCGCCATTGCGCGAGCGGGATGTTCGGCTTCACGCCGAGATCGAGCACCGGCCAGTCGGTCACCTTGCGCTGGCCCGGCGGTAGCCGGTCCTCCTCGCGGCGGGACGGTTTGCCGGTCAGCAATCGCCCTTCGCGGGCCCAGCGCTCTTTCGCCGCAATCAGCTTGGTCTTGATCGCACCGCTGTTCATGCCGTCGTTCATCGCCTGGATTCGTGACGCTGTTGTCGTGAGTATTTGGAATCCTTTGGGAAAGGCCAAGGTGTGCGGACCGCGATCAAGCGGAATTGAGAAACTCCCGCGGCGACCAAATACACATCATGCATGTGTTATTTTAACACCGCAGGAAAGCTTGCCTTTCCGGGAGTCAGCGGATAGAACCGCGCGAAGCTGGGGCGGCCATTTCCGCCCGGTTTTCTGTAATTATTGACGTGGTTGTGATGCCGGAATTCGCGTCCACACTTCGCCTGGCGCATGGGCTGCGCTTCGAGGACCTCTACGAGCCTGCCGGCCTCGCCGAGATCGATCGCCATTTCCTCTCCACCCTGCGCGCCAGCGACGAGGGCCTCGCCGGCCGGTTGGCAGCCGCCCGCGCCGAGCCGGCCTCGCTCGATGCCAAGGCGGAATCGCAGCTCATCCTCGACGTCTCCGGTCACCTCGAAGACTTTATCGCGCAACTCTTCGGCATCGAGCCCGAGGTGAAGGAGCTGCAGGCCCGGCACAGCGACCTCGCGCCGCTCTTCACCGTGAAGCGCCTCTTCGTGCAGCGCCAGGCGATCAAGGCGCACAAGCCCGAGGCGGCGGAAGCGTTCGACGCCGACCGGCTCCGCGCTGACTTGACCAAGGCCTTCGGCGGCACGTTCGACGAGCTCACCTTCGCGCGCCATATCGAGCACTGGCAGACCGACGCCGCGAAGCACGCGGCCGAACTCGATCTCGCGACCCGCTATGCCGCCTGGGCGGCGCAGACCGAGGCCGGGAGGAAGCTCCACCGCAAGGGCGTCCTCTTCAAGGCGCCGCGCAAGATCGACCCGCTGCACCTCGTCCATCTCGAGACCGAGCAGCGGTCCGGCGTTTCGATGTACAAGCTCGGGGACGAGCATCTGCGGCGCCGCGAGGGTTTCGCCCTCACCGACATCGGCACCGACTTGAAAGGCGCGCTCGACCAGGCGAACTACTGCATCTGGTGCCACAACCAGGGCAAGGACAGCTGCTCCAAGGGCCTGACCGAGAAAGACGGCAGCTTCAAGAAGAGCACGTTCGGCGTCACCCTCGCCGGCTGCCCCCTGGACGAGAAGATCTCGGAGATGCACACGGCGAAGGCCAACGGCCAGCCGCTGGGCGCGCTCGCCATCATCGCCATCGACAATCCGATGGCCGCCGCCACCGGTCACCGCATCTGCAACGACTGCATGAAGGCCTGCATCTACCAGAAGCAGGAACCGGTCGACATTCCGCAGGCGGAAACGCGGACCCTCAAGGACGTGCTCAACCTGCCCTGGGGCTTCGAGATCTACAGCCTCATGACCCGTTGGAACCCGCTCAACATCCGCCAGCCGGTGGCGAAGCCCGCCTCCGGGCGCCGCGTGCTGGTGGTGGGCCTTGGCCCTGCCGGCTACACGCTCTCGCACTACCTGCTGAACCAGGGCCATACCGTGGTCGCGATCGACGGGTTGAAGATCGAGCCGCTGCCGGCGGCGGTCTCCGGCGTCGAGGCCTCGGGCAAGCGCGCACCGTTCCATCCGATCCGGAACTTCACCGAGCTCCAGGAGGATCTCGGCAG
>DATKNM010000570.1:0-3140 GCA_035541335.1 Binatia bacterium | reverse complement strand
CACGAGTTGGCGCAATTCGCGGAGGGCGCTGCCGTCGTGGACCTGATCGAGACGATGCTGGCCTGATGATACGTCAATCGTCGAAGATCGTGAGCGCGCCGCAGTCGCTGTCGGCGACGAAGATCGCCAGGATCTCCGCGGATTCGGTCGTGCTTGGGTTTTCGACCATGCTGTGGATGGTTCCTGGCGGCTCGAACCAGGTACCGCCGGTCTTGAAGGTGTCGACCGGCCCGTCGTTGAGCTGCGATCGCAACGTGCCCTTGAGCACATAGGCGGTGACCGATCCCGGATGGCGATGGCGCGGCGTGAAGGCGTTGGGCGGGAACTCGACCATCACCGTCGTCACCGACTTCCCGGGCACGTTCGGCAATTTCTCGCAGGCGACCGGGTGTTGGATCGCCCGCGGCCGTGCCGCCGCTGCGCTCTCGCTGGTCCCCGCCATCTGCAACGGCGCCGTTGCGGGGTGCCACCCGCGGCCGGCAAGTCCGAGCGACGCCGCGCCGGCCAAGACAACGATGCCCGCGGCGACGAGCAGCGGCCGGTGGGACGATTTCGGGCGGAGCGATTCGTTCAACGACATGACCTGATCCCTCTCTAAATTCATCCCGCCGCCGCGGCGACCGCCGGGCGCAGGCGAAATCCGCTGTCCCAGCCGAGCGCGCGGCGCGCCGCATCGGTCGCAGCATAAGCGTTGGGCTCGGCGATGTTGAAGATGCCTGCTTCGACGCGATCGATCGCCAGCAATGCGGCCGAAGCCGCTGCATCGACATGGAGCGGCGCGCTGCCCTGCGATGCGGCGAAGCCGGTTCCAGGCCCATAGAGCTGGCCGTAGCGCAGCACCACGCCGCGGAGCGGCGGGGTCTGCAACACAGCCCGTTCCAGTGCGACGACGCCGCCGACGCTGACCGCCCGCATGCCCTCGGCGTCGAGGTCGAGCGGATCGGTCTCGGCGTGGGGCTCCGGCCCGGGCGCATAGGCCCAGGCGATGCTCTGGGCGATCATCCGGTCGGCGCCTGCCGCCAGGGCCGCCGCCACCAGGTTGCGCGTCCCTTCGCGGCGGATTCGCGCATTGCGCCCGACGGCCTCCCCCATCCGCGCGGGATCGAGCGCCGGCGGCAGGTCGGTCAGCTGGTGAATGATCAGGGTGGGGGCCGCCCAGGCGACCGCCTGGGCCAGCGTCTCGGCGTCGAACACATCGGCGATCACCGGCGCCAGGCCGGCCGCCTTCAGCGTCGAAGCGCTTTCCCGCGATCGCGTCATCCCGAACACGGTATGGCCCGCCTCCAGCAGCAGCGGGGAAAGTCGCCGGCCGATCGCGCCGGTGGCGCCGGCCAGCAGGATGCGATGTTGCATGTTTCTAACCTTCCGTACCTTCAGACTGGAGACGGCGCGGCCTCGATCTTTGTGACAGGGGAGCCGTTGGCCTTAATGAAAACTTTACCGAGAGGGGTCTAATCGGAAAACTGGAGGAACGGCCCGCGCAAGCCACGATCGACGCAGCCGGCCCTCTGCCGTATTCTTGGTCGGACGGATTGACCGGCTCGCAGCGCAGCACGGGTCGGCGATCCGGCACGGAGGCGAGTTCATGGTGCGCGATCGGGGCATTTTCCTCTCGATCCTTCCCGCGACGGCCGGCGAACGCCGTCTGGCCCTGGCCGTGGTCGGCGTCTCGCTCCTGATCTTCCTCGGCCTCGTCCCCTATGCCAGCGCGCCGCTGGCCCATATCGACGCTTTCATCCCGGCCTATGAATCGGCGGTCGTCATCAACGACCTCATCACAACGGTGCTGCTGTTCGGGCAGTTCACCATCACCGGCAAGCGCGGCCTGAAGTTCCTGGCCTGCGGCTATCTCTTCACCAGCCTGATCGCCCTCGGCCACATGTTCTCCTTCCCCGGGCTGTTCGCGCCGGGCGGCCTCTTGAGCGGCGGCGCGCAGACCACGGTCTGGCTCTACATGTTCTGGCATGCCGGCCTGCCGATGATGGTCCTGTGCTACGCACTCAACCGGCAGAACGGCGCCACCGCAACCGGCGCCGCGCTGAAGGGGGATGCGCATGACGCCGGCGCGCGGACACTGCGGGCGATTTGCTACGTGCTCGCCGTCGTCGCGGCGATCCTGATCCTGACCACGCTGGGCCACGATGCAATGCCGGTGCTGCTGGTCGTCGTCGACGGTGCGCCGAACTACACGCCGGCCTACCGGATCCTGGTGGCGGCGATCTGCCTCCTCAGCCTCTTTGCTCTGGCAATGACCTGGCGGCGGAAGCCGCATTCCGTGCTCGATCTCTGGCTGATGGTCGTGATGTGCGCCTGGATCTTCGATATCGCCTTGAGCGCGATGCTGAACCAGCGCCGCTTCGATCTCGGCTTCTATGCCGGCCGGCTCTATGGGTTGATGGCGGCGAGCTTCGTGCTGCTGGTGCTGCTGGTGGAGACCCGGACCCTGTTCTCCCGTCTCGCGCGGTCGCTCGACCGGCGCGCCGGCGAGCTGCGCGAGGCCAACGACGCGCTGCGGCAGGGCGAGGAGCGCCTCAAGCAGCTGAACGAGACCCTGGAACAGCGCGTCGCCGAGCGCACCCGGCAGATCGAGGCGCAGGCCCAGGAGCGCGAGCATATCCGCGAGATCATGCTGGAATCCCAGAAGCTGGAGGCGGTCGGCCAGATGGCGGGCGGGATCGCCCACGACTTCAACAACCTGCTGACCATCATCATGGGCAACAGCGGCTTCCTGGAGGATCGCCTGTCGCCGGGGCCGGAACAGCAGGCGGCGGGCACCATGACCCGTGCCGCCGAGCGCGGCGCGCGGCTGGTCCGGCAGATCCTCGCCTTCTCCCGACGGCAGTCGGTGAAGCCCGAGGCGATCGATTTGGTCACCCGCGCGCCGGAGCTCGTCGATCTGCTGCAGCGCTCGACCCGCGGCGACATCCGTGTCGTCGCCGACTTCCCCGAGGACCTCTGGCCGGTGGAATGCGACGCCGCCGAGTTCGAGCTCGCCTTGATGAATCTCTGTGTCAATGCCCGCGATGCCATGCCCGGCGGCGGTCTCGTCCGGATCCATGCGCGCAATCTGGCGAAAGGCAGCCGGCTCGAGCCCGGCGCAAACACGGTCGGCGGCCTTGCTCCCGACCCCGACGGCAACT
>DATKNM010000569.1:0-3279 GCA_035541335.1 Binatia bacterium | reverse complement strand
ACCTGGCGTCCGCAGGCCGCCGGGTAGGGTCGGGATCGCGAGCCGGAGCGGAGAAAACAGTACCCCGCGGCGCCGATCTGTGATTCGATCCGGATCATGGACGCTGCCTCCGACGCCCTGCCGGACGACATCGCGGCGCTGCTCGCCGAGCGTGCCCGGGCCGATATCGCCCAGGCCGAGGCTGCCGTGGCGCGGGCGCGGCAGTCCGACGCCGAAGCGCTGGTCGCCCGCCAGCAACTGGAGATCGAGAAACTGCGGCGGGAGATCTGAGGTGGTCCGGTTTTTCGAGACACCGTTTCGGTTAGTATAAGTGGAAGCTCCGCCGTTTCTCCTGATTAAGGCCTTGTGGTGGGGGGGCGCAGGGAGGCCGTAGGCCGACCGGAGTGGACCCCGCCACAAGGCATCGCGATCATGCCGCCATTGCCATCGCCGGCCAATGGTCGGACCAGACCTGATCCGGTGTTCGCCCGCCATGTTGAGAATGGGGTCGCCTTGTGTTGTAGAAATCCAGATACCGCCCGATCGATGTCCGTGCCTGTGCCACGGTGTCGTAGGCATGGAGGTAAACCTCCTCGTACTTCACGGAGCGCCAGAGCCGTTCGACAAAGACATTGTCGCGCCAGGCGCCCTTGCCATCCATGCTGATCTTGATCTCGTTCTTCAGCAGCAACCCAGTGAAATTCGCCCCGGTGAACTGACTTCCCTGGTCCGTGTTGAAGATACCCGGCTTGCCATAGCGGTCCAGGGCATCCTCAACCGCCTCGACGCAGAAATCGTCCTCCAATGTGATCGAGAGCTGCCACGATAAGGCCCGCCGACTGAACCAATCCAGCACCACGGCGAGATAGACGAACCCCCGTGCCATCGGAATGTAGGTGATGTCGGTCGCCCAGACCTGATTGGGCCGGTCGATCGTCATGTCGCGCAACAGATAGGGGTAAATCTTGTGATCTGGTGCGGGTTTGCTGGTCCGTGGCCGCCGATACAACGCCTCGATCCCCATCCGGTGCATCAGCGTCCGAACATGCGTCCGGCCAATCACGGTGCCTTCGTTGACCAACATATCCCGTATCATCCGGCTGCCCGCGAACGGGTGCGCCAGATGCAATTCGTCGATCCGCCGCATCACCGCCAGTTCGGCAGCCGAAACCGGCCGGGGCTGGCGGTAGAGGGTTGAACGCCCGACACCCAGCAGATCCGCTTGGGTGACAAGCGCCAGGTCGTGCTCCCGGTCGATCATCGCTTTGCGCCCGGCAATGCGGCCTTGCCGAGCGCACCGGACAAAAAATCGTTTTGTAACGTCAACTCGCCGATCTTCGCGTGCAGCGCCTTGATATCGATCGCCGGTTCGGGACCAGCGCCGCCCTGGCCGCCCCCGAATATCTCCGCCGCCCCGTCCAGCAATTGCGTCTTCCAGGCCGTGATCTGGTTCGGGTGAACATCGAACTGCTTCGCCAATTCCGACAGCGTCCGATCGCCCCTGATCGCCGCAACCGCAACCTTGACCTTGAATGCCGGAGAGTGCGTCCGGCGAGCTCGTCTCGTCATTTTCCTCGCTCCTGTTAGCAGCGATCATGCCGCGGTCAGGCGAAGAATCCACTTAACGGACTGTCCGAATTTCCCGGACCATCTCTGCCTACCGCGTCACCGCGCAGGACTACGATTCCGTCCCAGGCCGCAACTTCGCCGACTTCATCCACGATGCGCTGATCCAGGCGCAGCACCTGGTCCTGCTGCACACCGCCGACTACGACGAGGCCGAGTGGACGCGGGCGGAGCTGTTCAATTTCCTCGCCTCGCCCGATCGTGAAGCACAAGCCCGGCGCATCTGCGTGCTGCGTTGCGATGCATCGCGACCGCGCGGGCTGCTGTCGGGCGTGGTGTATGGCGATCTGGTCGGCGTGACCGATGCGGCGGAGCGCAAGCGGATCATCCTCGCCGTCGCGCGCGGCGAGGGGCCGAGGTTGCGGCCGGGGCCGCGCATCTTCGGCGGCGCGATGCCGCTGGAGAACCGGCTGTTCACCGGGCGCGGCGACTTGTTGGAGCGCATGCATCTCGCGCTCGCCGCCGAGGACGGCACGGCGGCGCTGACGCTGGCCGCGGTGCATGGGCTGAGCGGGGTGGGAAAGACCTCGCTTGCCCGCGCCTACGCGCAGCGCTTCGGCGACCGCTTCGCCGGCGTGTGGTGGATCGCGGCGGCCGACCGGCTCGGCATCCAGACCGGGCTCGCCGCACTGGCGCACGAACTGGAACCCGCGCTGCCGGCGGAAACGAAGCTGGACGATGCGGCGCATCTGGCGCTCGCCCGTCTCGCGGCGCATCGCGGCACGCCGTTCCTGCTGGTCTACGACAACGTGCCGGACCCGGAGGCGCTGGCGGAACTGCTGCCCACACGTGGGGCACGGCTGCTGCTGACCTCCCGCTGGCCGGACTGGGAGGCGCTGGCGACATCGCTGCCGGTCGACGTGCTGGCGGAGGACGAGGCGGTGGCGTTCCTGCTGCGCCGCGCCGGCAGCCAGGATGCGGATGGCGCGCGGGCGCTGGCGCGGCTGCTCGGCTGCCTGCCGCTCGCGCTCGACCATGCCGGGGCCTACGTGAAGCAGGCGGTGGGCAGCAGTTTCGCTTCCTATGCGGCGCGGGTGGAAGCGTTGCTGGCGACCCGCCCGCGCGGCACCGAGTATCCGGCGAGCGTCGCCGCCACCTTCACCCTCGCGATCGAAGCGGCAGGGGGGGAGAGCGCGGCGGCTGAAACGGTGCTCGGCCTGTTCGCCTGGCTGGCGCCGGAGGCGATCCCGCTGGCTCTGGTCGATGCCGAGGCGATGGCGGAGGCGGAGCGCGACGCCGGCCTGATGGCGCTCGCCCATCTCTCGCTGGTGACGCGGCAGGCGGACGGGGCGCTGGGGCCGAGCGTGGGCGTGCATCGTCTGGTGCAGGCGGTGATGCGGGCAGGGCTGGCGGAGCAGGGACGGACGGAGGCGGCTCGGGACGCGGCCGTGGCGGCACTGGCGCGGCATTTTCCTGGCGGCGCCTATCGCGATACGCGCGACTGGCCCGTCTGCGCCGCGCTGCTGCCGCATGTCGAGAGCTTGGTCGCACTCATTGAAGCGGACTGGGCGTCCCCCAACCTTGGCGAAGCGCTGAACCGCGCCGGCGGCTTCCTGCACGGCCGCGGCTTGTTGCATGCCGCCGAGCCGCTCTTTCGTCGCGCGCTGGAAGTCAGCGAGCGAATGTTGGGGCCGGAACATCCGCTAACCCTGACCAACGTCAACAACCTCACGC
>DATKNM010000568.1:0-12369 GCA_035541335.1 Binatia bacterium | reverse complement strand
CCGTTTGCGGGGCGGATTCCTTGTCTGGACCGTCTTCGGAGATGATTCGACGGATGGAGGCGAGGATTTCCTCCATCGTCGGTTCTTGGGTGGTCTTGCCTTCGGTCATTCAGGATCCCCGCCGAGTCGCGCAGCTTCGGCGCGGCCAAAGCGCGCCGGAAGCCACTGCTCCAGCAGTGTCATATTAACGGGTCTTGGAAGCGTACTCAAGGAATGGGAAGCGAAACCCGCGATTCCACTACATCTTGCGCTGATGAAAACGCGGAGTCGCGCTCAGCGACTCGCGTCTTCGCACTTCATTGCACCGAAGGACCGGTGCCCCAGATCTTGTTGCGGACCTGGTTGTAGTGCTGGGTCGGATCGTAGACCGGCACGTTGAGCGCAAGATCGCGCGCGTTCAACCGGCCGATCGACTGCAGGACCTGATACCGCGCGATCACCAGATTGGTCTGCGCCGTAACCAGGTTCACCTTGGAATTGAGCAGCGCCTGGTCGGCGTCGAGCACGTCGAGGATCGTGCGCGCGCCGACCGTCTGCTCCTGGCGCACGCCTTCGAGGGCGATGTCGTTGGCGCGCACCTGCTCCTGGAACGACTTGATCTGCGCCTGCGCGGTCTCCAGCGCCTGCCAGGCCGCGATCACCTGCTGGTCGGCGGAGCGACGCGCCTCGTCGAGCTGCTTGCGGGCCTGCTGATAGACCTGCTTCGCCTCGCGCACCCGCGAATCCGGCGCACCGGCTTGGTAGAGCGGCACGGTGAGCACGCCGAGGATCATTTCGTCGTCCGCCGACTGCAGCTTGCTGCCGTTGTCGTCGGTATGCGTGACCGAGCCCTCCAGGCTGAGACTCGGCAGCAGCTGCGAGAACTGCGTGTCGATGTCGTCGCGGGTCGCGAGCTCGGTGTATTCCGCGGCGATCACCTGGGGCTGCTGCTGGGCCATGCTCTGCGCATCCAGCAGCTTGGTCGGCAGATTGACCTGGAACGCCGGCATCGAGAGGTCGACCGGCTCCTGTCCGATCACCTGGCGATAGACGCCCTTCGATGCGGTGAGGTTGCCCTCGGCCTGGATGCGGCTGGCGATCGCGCCCTGCAGCGAGGATTGCGCCTGGGCGACGTCGGTCTTGGTCACCTCGCCGGCCTGGAAGCGATCCTCGGTCGCGCGCAGCTGGGCCTCCAGCACCTTCTCGTTGTTGCGATTGAGCTCCAGGATCGACTGGTCGGTGACCACGGTCATGTAGGCCTGGACCGCCTGGAACAGCACCTGCTGCTCGGTATCGAGGAGCTGCGCCCGCCCGGCCCGCACCCGGTTCTCCGCCGCCTTCGTGCCAGAGACCGTGCCGAAGCCGCTGAACAGCGGCTGGGTGAGCGTCAGGCTGTAGGTCCGCGGATAATAGGTCTGGTTGCGGCGAACCTGAACGCCGGCCGGCTCCTCGGTGTGGTTCTGCAGCCAATGCGGACCGGCCGACACCTGGCCGGTGACCGTCGGGCGCCAGCCGCTCAGCGCCTGCGGCACGCCTTCGTCGGTCGCCCTCAGCTGCGCGCGGGCGGCATCGAGCGTCGGATTGCCGACATAGGCCTGGGCCAGCGCCGCATTGAGGTCGTCGGCGTGTGCCGAGACGCCGGCCATGAGAGCGACCGCGGAAGCGGCGACCAACCACGAGCCCCGCCGCTTCATCCTGCGCGCCAAGCGACTCATGCGTCCGGTACCTCTCCCATTCCTGGAGCCTGCCGGTCCGACCGGCGGTGACGAAACTAGAACACGAATCTTTGCGGACGCTTGAAGGCCGGCAGCAGATCGGCGTCGGCGTCGAACAGTGCGCGCCGGCTGACCACGCCGTCGGCACGCAGCAGGAGCGTACCCCGTGAAACGCCCTCGTCGTTCATCACGACCGCGAGCCGGCCCTTGTCGGCCAGCTGCTTGGTCAGCGCGTCAGGCACGATCTCGACCGCGCCGTCGATCAGGATGAAATCGAAGGGGCCGTCGGACGGCCGCCCCGCGGCCGGGTCGCCTTCCGTCACGGTGACGTTGCCGATCGGGAGGCCGCCCAGCGCCACGCGCGCGCGCTGCACGAGTTCGGGTGTCGATTCCAGCGCGATTACCCGCTTCACCAGATGGGACAGGACTGCAGCGGCATAGCCGGTCCCGGCGGCGACCACCAGCGCGCTGTCGCCGATTCGAAGCTGCGCGGCCTGGAGCAGCCGCGCCAGCACCATCGGCTCCATC
This sequence comes from Binatia bacterium, assembly GCA_035541335.1. Taxonomy (GTDB): domain Bacteria; phylum Pseudomonadota; class Alphaproteobacteria; order Dongiales; family Dongiaceae; genus Dongia. The sequence continues at coordinate 10,147 of DATKNM010000568.1, read as the reverse complement.
ATCCGGCGCCCGGCGCCGACCGGCACTGATCGGTCGATGTAGGCCAGCTTACGGTGGGCCTCGTCCACGAACAGCTCGCGCGGCACCGCCGCCAGCGCCGCGATCACGGATTGATCCGTCACCTTGCTGGTGCGGATCTGGCTGTCGATCATATGTTGCCGTGCGGCGGCGTAGTCCATGGCGGCGTCCTTCGTCGGTTTCCGGAGAAACCTCTCAATCGATTGAAGTGGTTATAATCGGTGGGCGGCGGCGAGAGCAAGGGACGGTCGCGCCCATCGCGCATGGCGGCGGCCGCCGGGCGGCCCCCGGTCGGCCCCCGCCCGACCCGGCTTGATTCCGGAAGCAGCCAGCCTTATACGTGCGGCCGTTCCTGGCCATGCGCGGGTCGTTTCGCGCATCCGACAGGCCCACCGGCCCGGTGGCAGAGTGGTTATGCAGAGGACTGCAAATCCTTTGATGTCGGTTCGATTCCGGCCCGGGCCTCCATCCGCCTTCCCCGTATCTCCCATCGCCAGAAAGCCGAAGGCCGCCACCCTTGCGGGCAGCGGCCTCGGTCGAACGACGGTGCGTCAGGATCAGTTGGTCTTCTTCTGATCCATGTTCTCCTCGCTGATCGGCCCGACGGTGCCTTCCACCGGATAGGTGAGGCCCGCGGATTCGACCAGCTGGCCCTGCGCCGCGAGGATGCGGAACTTGGAGAACAGATCCTCGCTGTTCGCCGAGATCAGCTGGTCCTGCGCGATGAAGAGCTCGTTGGCCGCATCGAGCACATCGAGCAGGCCGCGCTGACCGATGTCGAACTGCTGGACGTAGCCCGAATAGGTCTGCTGGTCAGCGGTGATCTGCCGTTGCAGAACGTCGATGCGCTCCTCCTGGGTCTGTTTCGCCGCCCAGGAGCTGCGGACATTCTGCTCGACTTCGCGCTCACGGGAACGGAGCTGCTCGAGCGCCTCGGAACGACGCTCCTTGAACTCCTTGATGCGGGCGATGTCTGCGCCGCCGCGATAGAGGTTGTAACGCATCACCAGCAGGAATTGCGCGTTGTGATCGACCTCCTCGAGGCCGCTGTTGTAGCGGTTAACCGAGCCGACCGCCTCGAAGTTGAGGGTCGGATAGAGGCTGGCCGTCTGTTCGCGCACTTCGGCATCGGCGCGTTCGACGTCGTGCTTCGCCAGTCGGACCTTCGGGTTGTTCTCCAAGCCCTTCTGCACCGAGAGATCCACGTTCTCCGCCATGCGAGAGAGATCGGCGTCGCTGATGTCCTGAAGGTCCGTCGCCGGCACGCCGACCGTCTGCAGGAACTTGGTCTGCGTCTCGCGCAGCTGGCCCTGGATGTCGGTGTAGGTGGAACGCGCGGTCTCCAACCGGGCCTGGGCCTGGCTGACGTCCGCCACGTTGCCGCCGCCGAGCTCGGCGCGCTTCTGCACCAGGGCGAGCGTGTCCTCGTGCTTCTTGATGTTCTCCTGCGCGTTCTTCAGGCGGTCCTGGTCGCGCAACACGTTGATGTACTGCTCGCTCGCGTCGAGGGCCGAAACCTCGGCCTGATCCTGCACGCGCTCGGCCGCCGAATTCACCCGCGCCTTCTGGCGCTGCACTTCCGACGCCGCCTCGAAGCCGTCGAAGATGCGCTGTTGCAGGGTGATTTGCGCGTCCTCGCGGACCAGCCAGCGGCCGCCGTCATGGGCGCCCTGGTCGAGATAGGTCGGCGGATGATCCACGCTGCCGCTTTCGGTGAATTCCGGACCCGCGTCGAGCTTCGCATCGATCTGCGGAAAATAGAGGCCCCAGGCCTGCCGCAACTCCTGGTCGACAGCCCGTCGATCCTTCGCGACCACACCGACATCCGGATTGGTCGTCAGCACCAGCTCGATTGCATCCTTGAGAGACATGGCTTGGGCGGATCCACTGGCGCCCATGACGCTCATGCCCATGCCGATGGCGGCCCCCAGCAGGAGCGCACCCCGCCGACGATGCCCCAACACAACAATCTTCATCTTTTAGACTCCCCACACCTGACCGGTCAGCTTCGCGCGAACATCCCTCTCGGCGTCGCAGACCTTAAGGAACTCAAATGATTAATAGCTGTAGAACGACTCCACCCGGCTGGCTATTTACCAGTTTCTGCAAGGAAACGCAGCATCTTTTTCCAACTGTTAACGCCGGTTAACGCTCGGTCAAGCCGGTCTCCCGAGCCTTAATGATCGGCTTCAAGAGATACGACAGGACCGTCTTGTGCCCCGTCAGGATGTCCACGGTGGCCGTCATGCCCGGGATGATGGGCAACTGTTCCCCCTGCTTGCCGATCAGAAAATTCTTGTCCGTTCGCAGGCGCACACGGAAGAACAACTCCTTCTTCTCGTTCTCGATCGCATCGGCGCTGATCTGCTCCAGCACCGCATCGAGCCCGCCGTAGATACTGTAGTCATACGCGGTGATCTTAACTTTCGCCTTCTGGTTGGGGGCGATGAAGCCACGGTCCTGGGGCCGGATCTGGGCCTCGATCAGGAGCGTGTCCTCGATGGGAACGATTTCCATGATGTCCTGGGCCGGTTGGATGACGCCGCCGATGGTGCGGGTCTTGATCTCCTTGACCGTGCCCTTCACCGGCGATTTCAGCTCGGTCCGGCCGACCTTGGCCGAGGCTTCCTTCATGGACTCGGTGACCGTCGCCAGGTCGGATTGCTGCTTGGCGAGTTCCTCGGCGGCCTGGGCGTTCGCGGTCGCGACCGTCTCCTGGGCCTTGCTCTGGGCCTCGCGCAACGCCGACTGTGCGCCGGGGAGTGAGGCCTGGGCGTTGGCGATGTCGCCGCGATATTGCTGCGCCTCCTGTTGGGCCTTCAGCAGGTCGACTTTGGAGGCGGCACCGGCGGCAACCGCCGGGCCGAGGATGGCGAGTTGCTGCTGGGCAACGTCAAGGGCCGCGCGGGACTGGGTAATCTTGGTATTGATCGCCTGGATGTCCTGCTTCTTGCCCTCCGTCTGGTCCTGTAGGGTGGCAAGCTGGGAATGGAGCTGGGTCTTCCAGATGATGAACTGGTTCTTCTCGGCGGTGACCTTGTCCGGTGCTTCCTGGACCACGTCAGCCGGGAACTTGATGTCGTCCGGCGTCTCGACGCCGCCGATCTCCGCCTGCAAACGGGCGATGGCAGCCGAGGCGATGTAATAACGCTGCTGCAACTCCGAGAGGCTATACTTGGCGGTTGTATTGTCGATCACGACGACCACCTGGTCCTTCTCGACCACGTCGCCTTCGCGCACGCGCATCTCGGAAAGCGTGCCGCCGTCGAGGCTTTGAATGACCTGGGTCTGGCTTGAGGGAATGACCTTGCCCTCGCCGCGGGTGATCTGGTCGAGATCGGCGAAATAGGCCCAGACCAGGAAGCTCGCCATCACCAGGAAGATGGCGGCGAGCAGGACATGGCCGAAGCGCTGGATGCCCTCCCGCTCGGTGTCGGCGGGATCGATCCAGAGGTCGCGATTGGTCAGGGACATGGAATCGCCTCAGCCTTCATTGGCCCGGATGCGGCCCTTCATCAGGGCGTCGAGCACGCCGGCCTTCGGACCATCGGCGACGACCTTGCCGCGGTCGAGCACGATCAGCCGGTCGACCAGGGTCAGCATCGAGTTGCGATGGGTGACGAGCAGCACGGTCTTGCCCTGGACGATCTCGCCGAGGCGGGTCTTGAACATGTTCTCGGTGCTGTTGTCCATCGAGCTCGTCGGCTCGTCCAGCACCAGGATCGGCGGGTTCAGCAGCAGCGCCCGCGCCACCGCCACCGACTGGCGCTGGCCGCCGGAGAGATAGCGGCCGTTCTCGCCGGTCGGCATGTCGTAACCGAGCGGATGCTGGCGCACGAAGTGATCGACGCCGGCGAGGGTCGCCGCGCGCAGGAACGATTCCTCGTCCACATAGGGCGCGCCCAGCGTGATGTTGTCCTTCACCGACCCGAAGAAGAGATGCGGGTCCTGCAACACGCAGCCGATCGACTGCCGGAGGTCCGTCGGGTCGAGCTGGCGAATGTCGGTGCCGTCCACCAGCACCGCGCCCTCGGTCGGCTCGAACAGGCCCATCACCAGGCGCTCGATCGTGGTCTTGCCTGAGCCGATGCGGCCGACGATGCCGACGCGCTCGCCCGGCTGGATCCGGAACGAGACGCCGTCGAGCGCCGGGGTCTGGGCGTTGGGATACTTGAAGACCACGTTGCGGAACTCGATCGCGCCGTCGATCCGCGGCCGGCGCAGGAACACCTTGCCCATCGGCCGCTCGACCGGGAGGTTCATCAGCCGGTTGAGGCCCTTCAGCGAGGTCCAGGACTGGTGGAAGCGTACGATCAGGCCGGCGATCTGTCCGAGCGGCGCCATCGCGCGGCTGGTCAGCATCGAGCCCGCGACCATGGCGCCGGTGGTGAGCGCCGGGAGCGGGCTGGTCGGGTCGTGGGTGAAGATCTCGTAGCAGCCAACGATGATCACGCCGACGAAGGCGAGGTTCGATGACATCACCACGAAGTTGATGGCGACGGTCGACCACAGGCGCGACGTCATCGCGGATTGCGACGAGGCGGCGACGTAACCGTCCCAATCGCGCTGCATCTGCCCTTCGGCCGAGGCCGCCTTGATGGTGTCCAGGCCGTTGATGGTCTCGACCAGCATGGCGTGCTTCTGCGCGGCTTCGCGATAGGAACGCTCTACCGCCTTCTGCATCGGCACCTGGACGAAGATGCTGACCAGGATCACCAGCGGCACCAGGACTGCCGGCACGATCGCGATCGGCCCGGCGATGATGTAGATGATGACGAGGAAGATCAGCACGAACGGCAGGTCGATCACCGCCGACAGAGTCGCCGAGGTGAAGAAGTCGCGGAGCGTCTCGTAGGACTGGATGTTGGATGCGAAGGCGCCGGCCGATTGCGGGCCGGCCGCCATGCGGATCGACAGGATATGCTCGAACAGCGCCGACGAGACCTTGCGGTCAAGCGACTTGCCGGCCTTGTCGAGGAAGACGGCGCGCAAGGTGCGCAGCATGAAATCGAATCCGAAGATCGTGATCGCGCCGATGGCCAGGATCCAGAGCGTGCTCTCCGCCTTGTTCGGCACGACGCGGTCATAGACCTGCATCGAGAAGATCGAGGTCGCGATGGTGAAGATGTTGATCAGCAACGCCGCGACCACCACTTCGGCGTAAACCGGCATGAACTTCGCGACGTTGGTCCAGAACCAGTTCCGCGGCTTCGCCTCGGTCAGGTCGGCGGATCGGGTGTCGAGCCGGATCTTCGGCCGCACCACGATCTGGAAGCCCGTATAGGCGGCCTCCAGCTCGGAGAGCGGGAAGGAGTGGCTGCCGTCGAGATTGTCCGGCGTCGCGATCTCGGCCATGCCGGCCCGCGGCGGCGACAGGAGCACGCAGGCCTTGCGATTCTTCAGCAGCAGCACCGCCGGTAGGCTCATGCGATCGACGGCGTCGAGCTTGCGCTTGACGTTACTTGCGCTGAAACCGGCACGGTCGGCGGAGCGCAGGAAGAGGTCGGGAGTCAATCCGTCGTTGCCGATCGGCAGGCCGGTCGCCAGCGCCGCCGGCGATTTCGGTGAGCCGAAGATGCGCGTCATGATGACGAGGCACGAGAGCAGCTGGTCCTCGCGCGAGGTCGGCCCCGAATATTCCGCCGGCACGGCGCCGGCCTCGGCCCGCACCAACTCGCCCGGATGCGGCGCAGCCGCTGCAGTGCGCTGCGCTACGCCCGGAGGGGTGCTGCCCGGCGGAACGTTGCCCGGAGGGACGGTACCGGCTCCGCTTTGAACTGCTGAATTCGGGGGGAGATTATTCGCGGCGGGATTCGGGCGCGCTGTTGCGCTCACTGTTGGCCCACTTGCTGTCGGAGCACTTTGCGACCGCACCTCTTCGGCGCCCGGCGTCGTCGCACCGGCCTTGGCCGCTTCCATTGAGCCTGAACCCATCGTCATCCGCCGCGGATCGTCGTTGCCCGCGCCCCGACCCGGCGCATCAATAATCCTTTCCGTGTTCGACGCATAGCGATTATTGGGCGCTGCTTGCGCCACGGATTCGACGGCAGATTCGGCCGCAGGCTTGGTGGCGCCGGGCTGTGCCGGCGCGGCTTGCGGAGTACTCGCCTGGAGAGCAGTGGGCTGCGCTGCGCTCGCAGATGCGTCCTGCAGACCCATTCCCGAGCGCATGCGGTCGAGCGGGGTGTCTCCCGCGGCGGTGGATTCCGGCGACTTCGCTTCCGAAGCCGGCCGTGGATCCAAGCGGCTGCCGAATTTGAAAACCATAACCCCCGTCTCTCGTGTCCACGGATCGGCTCGCCCGCCGCCTCCGGGATAATGAATTAATCATATAATCCGTTGGCGAATGATTAACAAATGATGCCCGACACACTTCAGTGTTGGAACGATTGTTTCCTCCGACGACTGTGTCGCCATAGGCACTCACACAATGATCGCAGGCCGTTCCGGATACTGGTCCATGGTCGCCGGCGGCGCGGCTGCGGTTCAACCGCCGCGTTAAGCATGGCCGAACCTGAGGGTTCACGGCGGCGGCGGAGCTGGAGCGTCAGGCGCGTTCGACCACACCGAAGCGCAGCAGAGTCGGCAGGGTCTGCGAAACGAATTTGCCGACGATTTCTGTGGTCCGTGCTTCCGCTTCCTTGGCGTCGGCGATCGGCGTTCCGTCCTTGTTGTTGACGCGGATGCCGCGCTTGCGCAGCTCCTCGGAAACCGCCGCCGTAAGCTTGGACACAGTCGTCCCTTCATCGAGCAAGGCGAGCGCCAGCGCATCGAGTGAATCGAGGGTGAGCCCGCTCCCGACCGCCGGCGCAACCATGTATTGCCGGTTGACGCCCTGCCGGCCGAGCAGCGCCAGCGCCCGATTGGTCGGATCGACGATCCGGACTGCCTCCGGCTGTTCCTGCGGCGCAGCCGGTCGATAGCCGGCGCCGACCGGGATCAGCTTTCCGACCGCCGTCATCATCAAGACCGTGCGTTCGATTTCGGCCACATTCTTTTTGCCGGAGACCGACGCGATGATCTCTTCTAGCGGCGCCGATCCGTTGCTCAGCACTTCGCGTACGGCCGCAACGCTCTTGGTGTCGAAGGTGATCTCGCCCCGCGGCACCTTGCTCTTCTCACCGAACTCCTCGACCGATCCCGGCAGCGCAAAACACGCGCTTTGGAGATAGCGGGAGGTCTCGACGCGCGGCAGCCGGGGATGGCCGCGAACGAAGACGTCGCGGCGGAAGCGCTGGCCGATCAGGAAATCCTGGGCCAGTTGGCGCAGCCGCTCGTTGGCCTGCTTCCGGCAATAGGCCGCGGCCGGATCCGGAAGCATCAGGTCCAGGTGGTTCTCCATCAGCGTCGCCGAGCCGAGATAGGTCAGCTTCGCCGCCGCCATCTCCTCGGCGACATCCATCGAGTAGAAAATGTTCCAGCTGGCGTTCAGATACTCATGCGCCAGGTAATTGGTCTGCCGCTTCAGCAGGTTCGAGACCTGGTTCGCTGCGCTGGCATTGGTCCGGAAATAACCGAGCTTCAGGTTGGCCAGCTCTTCGGCATCCTTGGCCGCCTTCTCGACGCGGGCGGCGCTGTCGCCGTGATGCATCGCGGCGAACTCGGTCAGCAGGCGGCGGATCGGCGCGTCGCCGGACCAGCCGGGCAGGCAGTTATAGCTGTTGTAGACGATGCCGCCGGGCTTCAGCTTCTTGTAGATGAAGCGCTGCACCGCCTGGCGTGCGCCCTCGCCGATCCACGAATAGATTCCGTGCAGGGTGACAAAATCGAAGTCCGGCAGATCGACCTCGTGCAGCTCCTCGAAGGCCCGCTCGATGAACCGCACGTTCTCGATGCCGAGCTGGGCCGCCAGGTGCTGCGCGGTGTCGACATGCGCCGGATTGAAATCGACGCCGACGAACTGTCCCTTCGGGAATGACGCCGCCAGCACGTTCGACGATTGGCCGAGGCCGCAACCGAGATCGATATGGGTGAAGCCGTCGTTCAATCGGCGTGGATGCGCCCCGCTGACCACGGCCACATGATTGAGCCAGGCCGGTGAGAGTTCGCGGAAGAAGCTGTTGGTGTAGCTGACATCCGTGACGTAGCCCTGCGACCAGCCGGCACCGCTGCTCATGCGTCTTCCCCGCGATTGTGAGCCTGACGTGAAGCGATCAGGCGATCAGCTTACGTCGATCATGATGACGTAGATGAGGTCGGTGTCGGACCGGCGCAGCACCGGACAGATCGTCGCCTTCGCCATGATCAGGCGGCCGGGTCGCAGGCAGACGATCCGTGCCGGATAGACTTGGTATTTGCCGGTGCCGAACTGCTCGACGATCTGCTGCAGCGAGATGGTGGATTTGACCTGGAAATACTGATCGACGGGCCGCCCCACCAAGGCCGATTCCGCGAGCCCCAGCCACTTCTGCGCCGGCTGGTTGGCTTTCTGCACGGCGTTCCGCGCATCCACCACGAAGCAGGGCGCCGGACAGGCGTCGGCGATCAGCGAGGCGGAGATCCCCTCGCCCGACATCGACTGCAAGCGAACCTTGCCTTCGAGCTCCTCGATCTGGGTCTTCAGCTCCGCCAGGCATTGGGCGCGGACGGTGGCCGAGAAGTTGCCTTCGTGATTGGTGGCAACGGCGAGCTCATCCACCAGCTGGTTGAGGCGCATGTTGCGCCGTGCCGCCGCCTGTTCCAGGGCGTTCCAAGAGCTGTAATCGAGCTTCAGGGAGTATCGCCGGCCCTTGAACTGCACGACGCGATGGATCAGGCGCGGATCCGGAATCGCGGCAAGCTTGATTGCAGGCTGGCGTTGGGCTGTCGCGTCCGACAAGGTCCTAGCAGCTCCGTACTATGCAGGCGCGGCCCATCCCTACCCCTCGGCGCAACCCCTCGGTGCGATCGGCCAGCGCACAAGCGTGTGCGAAAGTGCTGTTTAGCACAATGCGGAAGTGGTTAATATACCCCGCTGACGCCTGTTCAGCTTTTTTACGATCGCGGTATCGGGGACACAGCCATGCCATTCGTGAAGCGAAATGCCCAGGGGCGGATCACTGCCGTTCACCGGGAGCAGGATTCTCAAGACCTGCAGTATCTTGCGCCGAACCATCCGGATGTCGTGGCCTTCCACGACCCGGCCTATGAGAAGGTGCCCGAGGGCCGTGGCGAGCTGCTGAAGTCCGACCTCGAGATGATTCGCGTCTATGAGGATCTGACCGACATCCTGATCAGCAAGCGGATCGTCGTCCTCACCGACTTCCCGCCGGCCGCCCAGGAAAAATTGATGCGCCGCAAGCGGTTACGATCGTCGCTCAGCCCGATCACCGAGGCACTCGCGCTCCCTGAAGACGAACAAGGGCTGCCCTGAGGCCAGGGCAGCCCTTGAATTGGCGCCGGCTCGGCCGGCCCAGAGGATGCGGCTCAGATAACGGCTTGGTCGAGCGAGATCGACAGCCCCGGCGAATAGTACAGGCGCGTTCCGTCCTCGAAGACCCAGAACTGCATGCCACCGACCTCGATCCCGCCAGCCGTGACATGTGCGGGCGAGACCCCAGAATCCAGGATCCTGAGCTCGGTTTCGATGCTCACCTGCGGATCGTCGCCCTCGTTGAGGACCACAATCTCGCCATTGGCGTCCGGCAGCAGATCGGCTAGCGGCAACTTGATGGTGAGGTCCAAAGGCTGGTCCTGCACCGCGAGCTGCTCTTCCGCGTCCCCGGTCAATGCCGGGACTTCTTGTTTCCCGTCCATTAACCCATCCCTCGCTTCACCCACTGGAATTATACACATATGCACATAAAATACCGATGGAAATCTAATTAAAAGTTAATCGAATGCCTGGGAATCCGCAGATTACCGCCACTTTTGCCGGGCGCATCCCCTACCAGATGAATCAACTATTCATTATTTCAACATGTTAGCGACGTAAATTCGCGTTTGGCGGCGCTGACCAATGCACGACAAACGGCCGTTAACTGAATATAGTTCCCAAATCCTAGGGGGATTGCGGTGAGCCGAAGACCATCAGGCGGCGCGGCGAATTGCACTTGGCGCCAGTCGACCCGCGACCAGCCGGCCCAAGGCGGCCATATGCCCCTATGACCAGGAACCAAGCCGCCGGCGGGCACCCCGTGAAACCCTGGGC
>DATKNM010000567.1:0-4416 GCA_035541335.1 Binatia bacterium | reverse complement strand
TTGGCGATCATCAGCGACGAGGAGGTGTTGGCAAAGGAGTTCTGGGCGATCGTCATCATGATCAGCCCCGGCACCAGGAAATCGACATAGGCCTGGCCGTCGATCTGGTCGATGCGATGGCCGAGGGCGAGGACGAAGATCGCGAGGAAGAGGAGGCCGGTCACCAGCGGCGCCAGCACGGTCTGGGTCGCGACTGCCCAGAACCGCCGCACCTCCTTCCCGTAAAGGGTGGCGAGGCCGATCCAGTTGACGGGGCCGTAACGGCGGGAGGCAAGGGGGAGCATGGCGGGGTACGCGCGGCAGGTCGGGATGCCGGACGGTACCCGCCACCCCTTCCGAACGCAATACGTCCGAACGCAATACGCCGCTATTCCAGGATCAGCACTTCCTCGAAGCGTTCCATGTCGCGGAAGCGGCAGAAGGCCGGATTCCGCAGCGCCAACACCGGCGCCTCGCGCTGCAGGAAGGCGAGGCTTTCGTCCAGGAAATCCTGCCACACCCCCGCGACCTCGTTTGCCAGGCCGCGGATGACATAGGCGAAGGTGATGTGGAACCGGTAGCTGTCATGGTCCGGATGACGGTAGCCGAGGGCGCGCGCCAAGGCGTCGCGCCAGGCCTGCATGGTCAGCCGGTCCGCCTCACCGACGCCCTCGATGGTGAGGCCGGTGGGAAGGACCTCGGTGACCTTGACCGAAAAGGGGCCGTTGCCGTCGAAGCCGTCGAGCCGCGAGAGGAAGCGCCGGGTCATGGCGTCGATGTTGGTGTCGAGCGGAACGCCCACCGGCCAGTAGGGGTATTGGCGCCGGGAATCGATGATGCCCTGGAACAGGGTCATGTGCAGACTGGGTGCCGGCGTGAAGGCGAGGCCGTTGGCGCCGGGCAGCGCCATCATCCGTTCCCGGACCGCGAGGATGGCGGATTCCGACGGCGAGCCGTTCACCAGGTGGCAGACCACGGTATTGCCGGGCTCCGGCAGGAAACGCCCGCTGGCGTCGTAGCGGATCCCGAGCCGCGGCGGCGGCCCGGGATTGCGGCTGGCCATGAACTTCTCGAGCGACGGCCTGATGGCGTCGAGCATGCGACCTCCGGCAAAAGCTCGGAGAGTATCGCGCGCCGATGTCAGGCTGATGAACCCGAAGCGGTTCGCGCTTGGCCGCGTCGCGCCTCAGAAGCCGGTATCGGCGAGCTGCGCCGGGCGCCACTTCACCAGCCGGTTCTCCAGGAGGGTGATCAGGCCTTCGGCGGCAAGGGCGACGACCGCAAGCACGATCATTGCGGCGAATACGCCGGCGGCGTTGAACGTGCCTTGCGCGGTCGCGATCATCAGTCCCAGGCCTTGTCGCGACCCCAGGAACTCGCCGACCACGGCGCCCACCAGGGCGAAGCCGAAGCTGACGTGCAGGCTGGCGGTGATCCAGCTGAGAGCGGAGGGAATGACGACCGCGGTCGTCACCTGCCAGCGCGAGGCGCCGAGGATGCGGGCATTGGCGATCAGGTTGCGATCGGCCTCGCGCACGCCCTGGAAGGCGTTGCCGAACACCACGAAGAACACCATGACCACGGCGAGCGCCACCTTGGAGGCCATCCCGAGGCCGAGGGCGATGATGAAGACCGAGCCCAGGACCACCCTCGGGACCGAGTTTGCGATCTTGATGTAGATGCTGAAGATATCGGCCAGCAGCTTGTCGCGACCGAGGATCAGGCCGGCGATGATGCCGCCGACCGCGCCGATCAGGAAGCCGATCACGGTCTCTTCCAGCGTCACCAGCACCTGTTGCCAGAGCGGCCCTTGCGACGTGCCGTTGATCATCCAGTCCCAGATCTGCGCTGCGATGGTCGAAGGCATGGCGAAGAAGAAGGGATCGATCCATCCCGCCCGGGCCGCGCCCTCCCAGCCGCCGAGCAGCACGACCAGGAGTCCGATCCGGAAGGCGTTGACTTTTATTCGGTAGCGCACGGCCCGTGCCGCGGCGCGTGTTGCGACGCTGTCGGCACTCGCCGTCTCCGCCGCTGGCCTTGCGAGCGCCACCATGGTCAGGCTGCCTTCTTCTGGCGTTCGTAGCTGATCAGCACCTCCTCGCGGAGGTCCTGCCAGATCCGCTGCGAGATCTCCACGAAATGCGGGTCGTACCGGATCTCCGAGGTGACCCGCGGCCGCGGCAGGTCGATCGCGTAGACCGATTTCACGGTCGCCGGCCCTGCCGTCAGGACGAACACCTTGTCGGCAAGCGCGATCGCCTCTTCGAGGTCATGAGTGACGAATACGACCGAAGCCTTGGCGGCGGACCAGAGTTGCAACAGCTCATCCTGCATCAGCACTCTGGTCTGCACGTCGAGCGCGCTGAACGGCTCGTCCATCAGCAGGATCTCGGGCTCGTTGATGAAGGTCTGCGCCAGGGCCACGCGCTTGCGCATGCCGCCGGAGAGCTGGTGCGGATAGTGCTTCTCGAATCCGGATAGACCGACCCGCCGCACCCATTCCGCCGCCGCGCCGTAGGCTTCGCGGCGCGATTTGCCGCGGAACAGCGGCCCCGCCGCGACGTTGTCGATCACCGGCTTCCAGGGAAAGACCGCGTCCTGCTGGAACACGAAGCCGACCCTGCGGTCGATGCCGGCGACCGGCCGGCCCATCACCGTCACCTCGCCGGCGCTGGGCGCGGCGAGGCCGGCGATGAGGGTCAGCGTCGTCGACTTACCGCATCCGGTCGGTCCGACCACGGCACAGAACTCGCCCTTTTCCACCGCGAGGTTGAAGGAGCGAAGGGCCGTCAGCATCCGCCCGTCGGGCGTCACGAAGCGGCGCTCCACGTTGCGCAGCTCGATCGCGGGCTCGGCCACGGCTTACGACCCCGCGGCCGCGTCGACGAAGGCGGTCGTGTAGGTCTTGGAGAGGTCGATCTGCTTGCCCATGACATTCTTGTCGAAGGTGGAGAGCACCTTCAGCACCGTCTCCGGCCCGCCCGCCGGCATCCGGCCGTCCGGCGTGAACATGCTCTTGCCGTTGTCGAGCGCCCGCGCATAGCCCTCCGGATCGCCGACGGTGTAGTCCTTCGGCATCTTCGCCGCGATCTCCGCGCCGCTATGGGCCGCGATGAACTTCATCGTCTTCACGAAGGCGTTGGCGAGCTTCTGCGCATCTTCCTTGTGCCCGTCGACCCAGGCGGTCGGCATGTAGAGGCAGGCGGCGGGATAGAGGCCGCCCAGGGCCTGCTTGGTCAGCTCCGGCGAGCGCATGTCGATCAGGACCTTGGCGTCGCCGGTCTTCAGCAGCCGGGAGATGGTCGGCTCGGTGGTCATGCCGGCGTCGATCTTGCCCTGCTGGATGGCGGCGATGAAGGTATTGCCGGCGCCGACCGGGATGGGCGTGATCTCGCTCACCTGGACGCCGTTCTTCACTGCAAGGTACTGGGTGAGGAAATTCGTCGATGAGCCGAGGCCGGTCACGCCCAGGTTCTTGCCTTTGAAATCGGCCGGCGACTTGATCACATCCGCCTGCTTGGCGGCGACCATCTCGACCTCGCCCGGAGCCTGGCTGAACTGCACGATCGACTCCACGTACTTGCCCTTGGCTTGCAGGTCGATCGAGTGATCGTAGAAGCCAACGACACCCTGGACCGCGCCGGCCAGCATTTCGTCCTCGGCGTTGACGCCCGACGGCTCGGACAGGAGCTCGACGTCGAGGCCCTCTTCCTTGAAGTAGCCGAGCTGTTCCGCGAGCTTGGCCGGAAGGTAGATCTGCTTCTCGATGCCGCCCACCATGATCGAGATCTTGTCGGCCGCCGAGGCTCCGCCGGCAGCGGCCAGGCCGAGGAAGGCGGTGCTGCACAGCAGGGCAATCCTGAAGATCGGAGTGTTGGACATTGGCTTTTCCTCCCAGGTTTCACGCCGCCGGCGGCGTTGATCGCCGCTTGGCGGGCATGTCCGGCCGCCGCCCGAAAGAAGTTCGAGGCGGCACCGGCAAGCATGCCGGAAGAACGCTAGGGGATGCGAGCTTTCGATGCGCTTTCAATTCGCAAGCAGGAAAATTCGGGGCAAGACCGATGAAATTGCCGTCTGGATTGCCTAGAATTCGGGTTATAGGCGGTCGAGTTTGCCGCCCGGAGCAGCCCCGCGAGCCATGCGCATCCTTCTCGTCGAAGACAGTCGGCAGCTGTCGAATTGGTTGGCGAAGACCCTGCGTCGCGACAACTACGCCGTCGATTGCGTCTACGACGGGGATGACGCCGACTACGCCTTGCGCTCGCAGGACTACGCCATGGTGATTCTCGATCTCTCGCTTCCGAAGATGGACGGGATCGAAGTGCTGCGCCGCCTGCGGACGCGCGGCAACAACGTGCCGGTGCTGATCCTGACCGCGAACAACACGGTCGCCGGTCGCGTCAGCGGGCTCGACAGCGGCGCCGACGACTATCTGGC
>DATKNM010000566.1:0-7518 GCA_035541335.1 Binatia bacterium | reverse complement strand
TGCTTTTCCACCCAATAGAGCAGCCGGGTGAAGACGAAGACCAGCGTGATGTAGATGATCGCGGCACCGAGCAGCGGCGGATAGGTGCGGAAGCTCTGCGCGAACAGGTCCTCACGAACGCCCATGATATCGAAGACCGTGATGGTGGAGGCGAGCGAGGTCGCCTTCAGCAGCAGGATCACCTCGCCTGCCATCGTGGGAAGCTGGATCCGGATCGCCCGCGGGAGCTTGATGCGCCAGAAGATCAGCCGATTGGTCATGCCGAATGCACGCCCCGCCTCGATCTCGCCATGCGGGACCGCGTTGAGGCCGACCCTGAGGATCTCGCCGGTATATCCGGCGGTGTTCAGGCTGAAGGCGAAGACCGCGTACCAGAAGCCCTGGCGGAGATAGGGCCAGAGCCAGCTGTGCCGCACCCAGGTCCCGGGCAGGAGCTCGCCGAGACCGTAGTAGATGAAGAAGAGCTGAATCAGCAGCGGCGTGCCGCGCATGACCAGGATGTAGCAATAGGCCGGGACCCAGAGCACCGGATTGTGCGAGGTACGCGCGACGGCGACCGGCAGGGCGAGAAGATTGCCGATGACGCCGGAAATCAGCGTCAATCCCAGTGTCACGGGAATCGCCGTGATCAAGTAGGGCAGCGCCACCACAAACAGGTACTTGATGCCGTCGAGGAAGATTTCCACCGCCTCAGGCCCGCCGATAGCCGCGGTTCAGGCGCTTCTCGATCCGCGCCTGGATGATCATGGAAGTCACGGTGATCAGCAGATAGAGACAACCCCCGGCGAAATAGAAGAAGGCGTAGTGCTTGGTGCCCGCGGCGGCGCCGCGTGTCGCCGAGAGCAGCTCCGGCAGGCTGCCCAGCACCACGATCAAGGCACTGTCCTTGGTGGTGTTGAGCCAGAGATTGCCCATGCCGCCGGTCGCGTAGCGCATCATCTGCGGGAAAAGCACGCGGCGGAACCTGAGCCCGAAATGCATGCCATAGGCGCGGGCGGCTTCAATCTGCCCCTTCGGGACGGAGAGGATCGCACCGCGCAGAACCTCGGTCATATAGGCGCCAAGAATGAAACCGAGAGCCATCACCGCGGCGGGGAAGGCGTTGATCTGGAAATCCTCGCCGGCGAGGTGAAGCCCAACCAGCAATCCCTTCACCATATCCGTGCCGGCGTAGTAGAGCAGGAAGAGGAGCAGCAGCTCGGGCAGCGCCCGGATGATGGTCGTGTACCAGTCGCCGATCCGCATCAGCCAGCGATTGCCGCTGAGCTTCATGCCGGCGCCGAGCAGGCCGAAGCAGAACCCGACGATATAGGTGCAGACCGAAATCTGGATGGTCAGCCAGAGGCCGTGCAGCAGCTCGTCGCTATAGCCCGTGGTGCCGTAGCTGAGCAGATCCCAGTTCGACAGGTTCGGATTCATCTCGCCCGGTCTCGCGCCATGCGCGTCCTGGTCATCCTGCTTCCCCGCTTCCGACGGCCCGTTTCAGTCTGGGCGCTTTCCCCGTTCATGAAAAAGCAAACGCCACCCGAGCGCAAGCCTCGGGTGGCGTTCCGGTATCGATCGCTACGACGGCTTAGCTGCCGTAGATGTCGAAGTTGAAGTACTTCTTGGTGATCTCGTCGTACTTGCCGCTCTTGTGGACCGCGGCCAGTGCGGCGTTCAGCTTGTCCTTCAAGGCGGTGTCGTCCTTGCGGATGCCGCCGCCGACGCCGTCGCCGAAGATCGGATCGGCCGGCACGGTCGCCTTCACTTCCATGTCCTTGCCCTGGTCGGACTTCAGGAAGTCGGCGAGCGCGATCGAATCGGCGATCACGTAATCGATGCGACCGGCGACCAAGTCGGCGTTGCAATTGTCCTGGGTGTCATAAAGCTTCACGTCGGACTGGGTCAGGTAGGTCTTCACGTAGTTGGCGTGAATGGTCTGGATCTGGGCGCCGATGGTCTTGCCCTTGACGCTGGCGGGATCGATGATCTTGCGGCCCGCGGCGTTCGGATTGTCGATGATGCCGACCTTGCCGCTGTCGCTCTTCGGGCCGATCAGCACCGCCGGGGTCTGGTAGTACTTGTCGGTGAAGTCGATCTGCTTCTTGCGCTCCTCGGTGATCGACATCGACGACCAGATCACGTCGAACTTCTTGGCCTGCAGGGCCGGAATGATGCCGTCCCAGGCGACCGGCACGATCTCGCACTTCGCCTTCATCTCGGCGCAGACCGCGTCCATCAGGTCGACTTCCCAGCCGACCCACTTGCCGGAGGCGTCGGGTGACGTGAACGGCGGATAGGGCTCGGCGGCGATGCCGAACTTGATCGTGTCCTGAGCCTGTGCGGAGAACGACGCCAGCGCCATGACGGCACCCGCGACGATGCTCCCGAAGATCGTCTTCTTCATGTTTGTCCCTCTTCCCGTAAAGCTGCCGATTGTCGGCCGAAACGCTCCCTGCGCCTGTCGTGGCGAGCCTTCTTGGAGCTCGTCCTTTCAGTAGGCCGACCGGCGACGCTGAAAAGACTAGCATAGCGCCTTCCGGCTTGGGTAGCCGGGACTGCGGGCCGGTCGCTTGAAATATCGAGGATCGTTAATGCCTTGGCGGGCAAATCAAGGGCAGGCGGATCGCCGGGAAACCCGGCGATTCAGCGTCCAGACAGGAAGACGGCGAGGCGGTCCATGGCGAGGCCTATCCGCTCCGGGCTCTGGGCATAGCAGAGCCGGAGATAGCCCTCGCCGCCGGCGCCGAAGGCGGTGCCGGGCGCGAGGCCGACCCGGCCCTCGGTCACCAGACGCTTGCAGAACTCGGTGGCGTTGCCCATGTCGGCGACCCGGAGCATCAGGTAGAACGAGGCCTCGGCCGGGATCACCTGGACGCGGTTCATCTGCTGGATGCGCTCCATGACGACATCGCGGCTCTGCCGGCAGCGCGCCACCATCCACTTCACCCAGTCCTCGCCCTCGGTGATGGCGGTGACGCAGGCCTTCTGCAGGAAGCTCTGGCCGCCGGAGGTATTGTATTCGATCAGCATTTCCAGCTTCGCCATGATCGAGGGCGGCGCCACGATCCAGCCCACGCGCCAGCCGGTCATCGCCCAGGTCTTGGAGAAGCTGTTGACCACGAAAAGCGGATCCTCCGGCTCGGCGATCTCCAGGAAGGACGGCGCCACCGGGCGGTCGTAGACCAGCCGGGCATAGACCTCGTCGGCGATAATGGCGATGCGGCGCTTGCGGGCGAAGTCCAGGACCGCGCGGCGCTGCTCCTCCGGCATCATCCAGCCGGTCGGATTGCCGGGCGAGGCGAGGTAGATCGCCTTGGTGCGGGCATCGCAGGCGGCGAACAGCTTCTCGAGGTCGAGATGCCAGCCCTTTTCGTCGCCGCTGAGCGCCACCTGGCGCGCCTCGCCGCCCATGACCTCGATCGCGGCGAAGATGTTGGGCCAGACCGGCGTGACACAGACCGCGTTGTCGCCGGCGCCGATGAGGATCTGGCAGATCAGCGTCATCGCGTTCATGCCGCTGGAGGTGACCGCGATCCGGTCGTCGCCCAGGGTCACCTTCCAGTGCCGCTTGTAGTAGTCGGCCAGCGCCTGGCGGAGCTCGGGAATGCCGCGCTTGTAGGTATAGAAGGTGTGGCCGTCGTTGAGCGCCTTCGCCGCGGCGTCGCAGATGAAGCGTGTGGTGGGCAGGTCGCCCTCGCCCACCCAGAGCCCGATCACGTCGGGCACGGTGAAGCCGAGCTTCCAGACCTCCACGATGCCGGAATCCGGTAGTGTCGCGATCTCCGGCCGCACCCGGTAAGCCAGGTTGTCGAAGGGCGATTTCGGACCGGGGCCAGTCATGTCGTTCATTCGGCGGAGCCCTTCTGGAATTGCGGTGCCGGCCGGGATTGCGAGACTGGCACGGGTCGGCGCAGCAGGAGGATGAGGTTGCCGGACAGTACCAGCACCACGCCGACCGCCGCCAGGGGCGTCCAGCGATAGCCTTCCAGCAAGGTCGAGAGCGTCAAGGCGACGATCGGGAACATGACCGCGCTGTAGCCGGCGCGGCCGGCGCCGATCTTCTGCACCAGGGAGAGGTAGCAGCCGAAGCCGATCACCGAGGCGAAGAGGGCGAGGCCGATCAAGGTCATCCAGTATCCGGGGCGGGGGTCGAAGTTGAAGGCGGCGCCCGTCGCCAGCGAGAAAACGAAGCAGAAGAATGCGCCGTAGCTCATGCCGATCGTGTTCGATTGCACCACCGGAATTCTGAGAGACTTCAACTTCAGAGAGATGATGTTGCCGAAGGAGGCGAACAGGGTCGCCAGCATGGAGAGCTCGAGGCCGAGCAAGGCGTCGGCACGCTCGCCCTGCTCGGCGAACTTCGGATAGAAGGTGAGCGCGATGCCGACGAGGCCGACCAGGGCCGCGAGGGCGGCATTGCGGTCGATCCGCTGGCGCAGGAACAGGGCCGCGTTCACCACATTCATCAGCGACATGGTGGAGAAGCAAACCGCGAGCAGACCGCTCACCAGATGCATGGCCGAATAGTAGAAGAGGATGTAGTTGCCGCAGAACAGGAACAGGCCCTGCAGCGCCATCCAGGCATGGGCGCGCACCGGCAAGCGCAGGCTGCGGCGGGTGGCGATGCAGAACAGGAACAGCATGGCGGCCGCCAGCAGGAACCGGTAGGCGATCGAGACCGTCGGCGCCACGATACCGACCTGTTCCTTGATGCCGTACCAGGACGAGCCCCAGATCGCGACGGTGACGGCGTAGAGCGCCCAAATGGGCATGGACTCCCCCTGCTTATGGCTTGCGCGGCACGCTAATGAAGCCGCGCAAGCCGGGCAACCCGGGAGCATGCATGCCGGGCATGCGGACCGCGACGGTCACCCGCCGATCGCACTTTTCGCCATCGCCCGCTCCGTCTATGCTTGCCCCCATGCTTGGGCGCGGCGGGTGGATCTGGCTGCTGGTGGCAGCGATCGTGGTGGGCATGATCGCCATGGCGGCGCACATCGCGCCGGGTGCACTCGACGATGACGACCGGCGGCTGCAGCTCATTTATCTCTGCATCGTCCTGGCGGCGCTCAGCGCCGGGTTGGCGGCGCGGCTGCAGGCGAGGCCCGGCACCTCGATCTCCCATCTCGGCGCCTGGGGCGTGGTGTTCGCGGCGCTGGTCCTGATCTACAGCTACCGCGACACCTTCGTCTCGATGCGGGACCGGATCGAGGCCGAGCTGGTTCCGGCCAGAGGCCAGGAGACCGGTCCTGACGCGATCGCCTTCGCCCTCGAAGCCGACGGCCACTACCACGTCTATGCGACGGTAGACGGCGCCATGATCCCGTTCCTGGTGGACAGCGGCTCCAGCGACATCGTGCTCTCGCCGGCCGATGCGCGGACGCTGGGCATGCAGCCGGAGGCGCTCGACTACACCACGCGAGCAGCGACCGCGAACGGTGAGGTGCGCGGCGCCCCCTTCACCATCCATACGCTCAAGGTCGGCCCGATCGCGATGCATGACGTGCCGGCGACGGTGAACCAGGCGGAGATGCCGGTCTCCCTGCTCGGCATGGAATTCCTGCGGCGCCTCAGGTCCTGGGGCGTCACAGACGGCAGGCTGACGTTCCAGCAGTAGCGGCGTCAGCGCCGGAACAGCGCCACGATCTCCACATGGGGCGACCAGACGAATTGGTCGACTGCCACCAGCTCCCGCAAGGTGAAGCCGCCATCGACCAGGATCCGCGCATCGCGGGCGAGGCTGGCGGGGCTGCAGGAGACCGCGACCACGCGCTTCAGCCGGGAGCGCGCCAGCATCTCCGCCTGGGCCTTGGCGCCGGCGCGCGGCGGATCGAACAGGACGCAGTCGAACGGCTTCAGCATCTCCGGCGGCAGCGGCGAAGAATCGAGGTTGCGAGCCTGCGCCGTCACGCGGCCGGAGAGGCCGGAGCGATGCACGGCGGCGGTGATCGCCGCCACGGCCGGCTTCGACGCCTCGAAGGCCGCGACCTTGCCGAGCTTCGCCAGCGGAAATGTAAAGGTGCCACAGCCGGAATAGAGATCGGCGATCGCCTTCGACTTGCCGACGAAGCGGGTCGCCGCTTCGACCAGGGAGGCCTCGCCCGCGGCACTCGGCTGGAGGAAGGAATCCGGGGGCAGATCGACCGCGATCCCGGCGAAACTCACCCGAGGCAGCACGTGCTGCACCAGCGGCTCCGGCTCGGCCCTGCCCTGTTGAAAGCAGAGTCGCGTGATCCCGGCTTTTGACCCGATCTCGGTCAAGGCGCGGCGGCGCTCCAACGCATGGGCGGCGCTGACCAGCACGTCGAGACCGGTGTCGGTTTCGGTCGCGGTGATGGTCGCTTTCTGCCCACCCCCGAGCGCCGCAAAGGCGACGTCGCGCAGCAGCGGCAGATGCGCCGCAAGGCTGGGAGTGAGGACATGGCATTCGGCGATGGAGACGATCGCCTCGCTCTCCGGCGCGTGGAAGCCGAACAGCAGCCCGTCCTTGGCGCGTTCCGCGGCGAAGCGTGCGCGACGCCGGGTTGCCGGGGCGGTCGCGACCAGTGATGAGTCGGGCGGCATATCGAGGCCGCGCTGGCGGAGCGCGGTCTCGACCAGGCCGCGTTTCCAGACGCGATAGGCCTCCACCTCAAGATGCTGCAGCATGCAGCCGCCGCAGATGCCGAAATGCGGGCAGGGTGCTGCGATCCGCTGCGGGCTGGGACTCACGATCTCGATCAGCCGCGCCGTCCAGCCGTCGCCGCGACGGCCGGCGATCTCGGCGCGCACCCGCTCGCCGGGCAGCGCGAAGGGCACGAAGATCCGCGCTTCGCCGACGACGGCGATGCCGTCGCCCTGTGCGCCCAGCGATTGTATCTCGACCGGTTCCTTGAGGTTCGGCGTCATGGCGCCCGCCGCGCCGCGATCAGGAACTCGCGGTTGCCTTCGGGGCCGAGGATCGGACTCTCGGTAATGCCGAGCACTCCCCAACCCGGCAGCGATCCGAGCCAGGCCGAGATCCGTTCGCAGACCTCGGCATGCAAGGCAGGATCGCGGACCACGCCGCCCTTCCCCACCCGCTCCGGCCCGACCTCGAATTGCGGCTTGATCAAAGCGACGGCGAAGGCTTCCGGCTTGGTCAGCGCCAGGGCCGCCGGCAGCACGGTCTCGAGGCCGATGAAGCTCGCATCGCAGACCACGATGTCCACCGGTTCCGGGATTTCGCTCGCGCCGAGATGCCGGGCGTTGGTGCGCTCCAGCACCACGACCCTGGGATCGTTGCGGAGCTTCCAGGCGAGCTGGCCGTGACCGACATCGACGGCATAGACCTTGGCGGCGCCGCGGGTGAGCAGCACGTCGGTGAAACCGCCGGTCGACGCGCCGACGTCGATCGCGACCTTGCTGGCAGGATCGAGGTGGAAGTGATCGAGCCCGTGCGCCAGCTTCAGCCCGCCGCGCGAGACCCAGGGATGATCGCTGCCCTTGACCGCGAGATCGGCATCGGCGGCGACGAGCTCGCCCGCCTTGTCGATGCGCCGGGTGCCCGAATAG
>DATKNM010000565.1:0-24452 GCA_035541335.1 Binatia bacterium | reverse complement strand
TACGGAGTGGGCGATCCGACGTTCAGCCTTACCGTCGGCAACACGACGGCCTCAGGCGTTGCGACCCAGAATGCGGGGTCGGTTCCGGTGAGGCAAAGGCGAAGAGTAGTTTCTAAGGACGCTGCGGACAGCTATTGGCGCAAAGCGGCCTCAGTCAATTCCGATTGGCGGACGTCTGAACTTCGTCCGGAGTCGCGATTCAAGAGTCCGCCAAAGGTCACGATCGACGGAACTCAACTCCCGCTCAGTGCGAGTGTTCGGAGAGATACCGCGCGAGAGCGTGACGCACGTCTTCGGGGGCAACCGCAGCAATCGCGTCGGCGAGTGCGCGCAGGCGGCGGCGCTGGTCGTAGAGCTGATCGAGCAGCGAGAGCACGACCGGCAGCGCCTCCTCGTTGATCTGCAGGTCGTGGTGTAGTTCCTGGATCAGCCGGACCCGAGCCACGTCGATTGCATGGAACACGTAGTCGCCGCCGCTTCCCGCTTCTTCCGGCCGCACCCATTGATTGGCGATCCAGTGCTCCAGATCCTCGCGCTGCAGGCCGGAGACCTGGGTAATGAGGACGTCGATGGTGATCGCCAACTGCTCTTCGCTCATGTGCCCATTTCCATCGTGCTGCGAGGATCGGCAGCAGTCTCCGGCCTCCAGTTGCGCAGGAACTCTTCGAGCGCCGTGTCCGACTTGCCGATCACCACGCGCAGGGTGGCGTAGAGATCGCCCGCCTCCATCTTGCCATGTGCGGCCACGCCCCGGCCGCGGAGGCGGAGTTTGGTGCCGCTGTCGGAACCTTTTGGGACCTGCATCCGCACCTTGCCCTGCGGCGTCGGTACTTCGACAGGACCGCCCAACACGGCTTCGGACAAGCTCACCGGCAAGTCCAGGCGGATGTCCTGGCCGTCACGGGTGAAGAAGCGGTGCGGTTTCACGTGGATGTCGATCAAAGCGTCGCCGCTGGGCCCGCCACTGGTGCCGCGACCACCCTGGCCGCGCAGGCGCAACGTCTGCCCATCGACAGTCCCAGGCGGGATCTTCACGTCCAGCACCCGACCGTCGGGCAGGGTCAATCGCGGTGTGGCTCCATTGACTGCGTCGAGAAACTCAATCGTCAGTGCATAATGCTCGTTGTGTCCGCGTCGGGGACGCTTCGCGCCCGGCCCTGCGGTTTCGTCGAAATCACCTGAGCCGAACACGGAACCGAAGAGGTCGCTGAGATCCTCCTCGCGCCAGGCGTAACGGCGGCCAGGCTCGGCTTCGGCGTATTCACGATAGGAAGGCCCGCGCGCGCTGTCCCGGGGCGCACGCTCGTGGCCATCGGCGTCGATCTCACCGCGATCGAATTTGCCACGGGTGACGGGATCGGAAAGCAGCGCGTTGGCGGCGGAAACCGCCTTGAATCGCTCCTCCGCCTTGGCGTTTCCCGGGTTGAGGTCCGGATGGAGCTGCTTTGCGAGCTTGCGGTACGCCTTGCGGATCTCCTCCGCACTGGCATCGCGCCCGACGCCAAGCAACTTGTAGGGATCGTCCAAACGCATCACTCCATAGTCGGAGTCGTGCCAACCAGCGATTGAGATCTGAGGCCTCGGTATCGCTCAAGCACCCTAAGAAAGTCCGCCAGCGTGCCCCGAGGGTTCACCTGGGCACGATGTTACCGCTTGTATGCGGTATGGGCTAGATTGAATGGTCGTTGCCGATGGCCGCTCCTGGGCGGCGCAGAGCGGACTCTGCTCGGGCACGCAAAGTTGGAAAGCGCCGTCCCCTGCCTCGGGGTCGAGGTAGAGGACGCCTTGGCAGTAGCGGAGCAGGTGGACGTTTGGTCCGCTTCGAGCCTAAGCGCTGAACGAGAAAACGCAGTGGCGATGAGCTCCTTCGCCGGCGCACTGCACCTCGTCACAGGTGACCGGCGCCTTCGCCTCTCCGACCTCGAGCAAGAAGCGGAACGCACCGGTGATGAAACCTTCGAACATATAGCAGAAGGGGTGATCGCCTCCTAACTCCCCGCTGCTGGCCCTTCGGCCTGCCTCTAGCACGAAAATCGAGTTGCGAAGCCTAATGGTGCCGACGCGCTCCGGCACATCGAGGAGATCGACGGAGAACTGGCCCCAGCCGCGCTGGGAGAGGCGGTTGAAGTAGTGGCGAAAGGTCGCCTCGGTGGTCAGACCGTGAGTCTTCATCTCGGTGCGGCACCAGTGCATCGCGGATTTTTCGGTGGCGACGCGCAGGATGCCGCGATAGGCATCGCGGCCGAGGGCTTCCTCGACCGCGACATGGTTGTTCACCAGGAAGTGCCGCGGCAGGTAGACCATCGGCAGCCCGTCGGTGCACCAGATCCCGGTCTCGGGATCGACGTCGATCGGCACAAGCGGGCTGCCCATGGTCCTACTCGGCGGCTCTCTTGTTCGCCTTTGCCGCCTTCGAGTTGTCCTTGTAGAGCTCGCCGTCCTTCATGATGACGAGGAGGTTGTTCGCATCGACCATCATCGCGAGGTCCTTCAATGGATCGCCGTTGACCAGCAGCAGGTCGGCGATGAAGCCTTCCTTCACCTGACCGAGTTCGTGGCCCATCTGCATGATCTCGCCGCCGTTCTTGGTGGCGCAGACCATCGCTTCGCTCGGCGAGTATCCAAGCAGGTCGACGAAGTGCTTCAAGTCTTTGGCGTTGGTGCCCTGGGGCGATTGGATGAATCCGTAGTCACCGCCGATCACCACCTTGACGCCGCGCTTCCTGAGCTCGGTATAGACCCTGCGGCTGTCGTCGATCACCCGCTGCATCCCGATCGAGAGCGCGAACTCCTTGGAGAAATGCGGCTCGCCGTCGTAGATCGTGCCGTAGATGATGCCGATGGCCGGCCCGACGAAGATTCGATCCTTCGCTGCCTCCATCATGTCGAGCGCTTCCTCGTCGGCGGATTCGCAGTGATAGAGCACGTCGACGCCGCATTTGAGGGCGCGCTTGACCGATTTCGCGGCGCGGGTATGGGCGCCGATCCGCTTACCGAAGTCGTGGGCGACATCGACCGCCATCTGCACCTCGGCCTCGCGCATGGTGGTGACGCCGCCGCGCGCCAGGGGGCCGAGATCGTCGCCGGAGATGTTGATCTTGATGTTGTCCACGCCCTCGCGACAGCAGAGCCGCACGACCTTCGCGATCTCTTCCGGGCCGTCAGCGATCATGCCGAAGCTCTCGTAGTACATGTGGTGCTTGCGCTCGTCGCCGAGGCCGGCGGTCACGGTGATCTCCGGGCTGCCGGCGCGGATGCGCGGACCGGGCAGGCGGCCGGCATTGACCTCGTTGCGGATCACGACGTCGAGACGGAGCTTCGAGGTGGCCGCGCTGTAGGCAGAGGTGAACCCGTGATCGAGCAGGGTCTTCGCGTTGCGCATCGTGAGAAGCAGATGCTCCTCCGGCGGAATGTTGCCGAGGTCGGAATCGTTGACCGCGCCGCCGAAGGAGATATGCGCATGGCCCTCGACCAGGCCCGGCATCAGGGTCAGGCCGTGACATTCGATCTCCTGCGCGCCCTCGGCGGCAAGCTGGCCCTTGGACCTGGCGATGGTGCGGATGCGGCCGCCATCGACCAGAACGTCGGCCGGATAGGCGTCGGCGCCGCTGCCGTCCCAGACGCTGGCATTGCGAAACACGACACGGGTCATGATGTCCTCCTCTCTTACCTTCTATTCCGCCGCGCGCGCGGCGACTTCGTCTTCCACAGGGTTGCGCAGAACGCCGATCCCTTCAATCTCCACTTCGACCACGTCGCCGTGCTTCATGAAGAGCTGGGGCTTGCGCGCCATGCCGACGCCGGACGGCGTGCCGCTGACGATGATGTCGCCGGGGTTCAAGGTGATCGCCTCGCTGAGGATCGCGATCAGGCTGGCCACGTCGAAGATCATGTCGGCGGTGGTGGCGCTCTGCACCACTTGGCCGTTGAGGCGGGTCTCGATCTTCAGCCCCTTGCCGCCGGTCGGCAGTTCGTCGGCGGTGACGAAGACCGGGCCGAATGGGCCGGTCGCGTCGAAATTCTTGCCGACGGTCCATTGCGGCGACTTGGTCTGGAAGTCGCGGATCGAGGCGTCGTTGAAGATCGAGTAGCCGACCACATGGTCGAGCGCCTGGTTCTTCGGGATGTGCCGGCCGCCTTTGCCGATCACGGCGACCATCTCGCCTTCATAGTCGAGCTGCACCGAGGCGGCGGGGCGCAGGATCGGCGCGCCATGGCCGATCAGGCTGGAGGTGAAGCGGGCGAAGATCGTCGGATAGGTGGGGGGCGTGAAACCGCTCTCCAGCGAATGATCGACGTAGTTGAGGCCGACGCAGACGATCTTGCCGGGCGCCGGCAGCGGCGGCAGGAAGAGGGCGGTGCGGGGGTCGATCACGGAGCCGCCGGCCAGCACCGCTGCGGCATCCTCCAGCGCATCCGATCCGGCAGCGATCAGCTTGGCCAGACCGCCGGGATATTTCGCGTTGAGGACCGAAAGGCCGCGGAACTCGCCGCCCGGGAGCTGAACGGCCAGGCCCTCGCCTCGACCGGAACGATAGGCTGCAAAACGCACGCAATGTCCTCCGACTGACCGTCAATTCCAGGCCGGCATTGTGCGGCAGCGGTATATATCAGTCAAAGGAAAATATATTTTTTGACGGAATCAGGAGATGCGGTACACAGACTGCGGTCCACGACACCGGCACGTCCGAGTCACCCTCGAGTCCATCATGCGCGCAGCGACACAGCGGGAAAACGGCGGCGTCAACCTCACGCAGAGCGCCTATGAGCAGCTGCGCGCCGACATCCTGTCCTGCCGCTTGCTGCCGGGCAGCAAGCTGAAGATCCAGGAACTCTGCACCCACTACGCCGTGAGCCTGGGTGCCATCCGCGAGGCCCTGTCGCGGCTGACCTCGGAAGGGCTGGTGATCGCCGAGCCGCAGCGCGGCTTCAAGGCGGCGCCGATCTCGCCCGAGGACCTGACCGACCTCACCAAGGTCCGGATCGAGATCGACAGCCTCTGCCTCCGCAAAGCGATCGAGAACGGCAACGTCGAGTGGGAATCGCATCTGGTCGCAGCCTTCCATCGCATGTCGCGCACGCCGGAACGCGTTGCCGGCGATCCGACCCGCTCCAGCGAGGAATGGGCCGAGGCCCATGCCGGGTTCCACACGGCCTTGGTCGAAGGTTGCGGCAGCCCCTGGCTGATGCGGCTGCACAACCAACTTTATGACCAGAGCGAGCGCTATCGCCGGCTTTCGGTATCGGTTGCGCCGAAGAAGCGCAACATCGGTGACGAGCATCAGAAGATCATGGACGCGGTCCTGGCGCGCGACGCCGACAAGGCGGTGAAGCTGCTGGCACAGCATCTGGGCGCCACGACCGCGATTCTGCTCGATGCGGACTTGGAAGAGCTGCCGGCGAAGCGCCGCGCGGTTCCAGCGCGACGGGCGGCGCGCTAGACGCCGATCCAGCGGCGCGCGATCTCGACATAGAGTGCCACCGCCGCCTCGATCTTCGAGACGTGGCAATATTCGTCGGTCTTATGCGCCATCGCGGTTTCGCCGGGGCCGAGGATGAGGGCCGGGATCCCGCCCATCGCCGGCACCAGCACTGAGGCGTCGGTGAAGAAGGGCGCACCTTTGGGATCGATCCGGCCGCCGGTCGTCTGTTCGTAGAGATCGAAGACGTTGCTGACCCATTCGTTCTGCGGGTTGCTGGCGACGGCACCGACATCGACCATGCGCGAGACCTCTGCGCCCTCTCCGAGAACGCGGGCGACCTCCTTGCCGATCGCCTCGTTCGACTGGCCGGGGACGGTGCGCATGTCGATCTGCACCTCGGCATGGTCGGGCACCGAATTGACATTGGCGCCGCCATGCAGCGAGCCGATGTTCACACTCGGTCCGCCGAGATGGTGATGGCGGTCGGCATCGAACCGGTGCTCGGAGAGACGGGCGACACCGCGTGCGGCCTTGAGCACTGCATTGTCGCCGAGCTCCGGCATCGAGCCATGGGCAGTGACGCCCTTGAACGCCGCCTTCAGCCAGAGCGCGCCCTTGTGGCCGATCAACGGCACGTTGCCGGTGGGCTCGCCGACCAGGAGCGCGCCGGCTTTCGGCAGCACGCCGTTGAGGCTTGCGAGATAGCGGGCGCCGTCGCACCCGGTCTCCTCGCCCACGGTGAAGATGAGGACCAGGCCGGCCTTACGGCCCGGCAGCTTGGCGAGATCGAGCGCGGCGCGGGCCATGGCGGCGACGCCACTCTTCATGTCGCTGGTGCCGCGGCCGTACATCTTGTCGCCGTCGCGCTCGGCGGCGAGTGGGTCGCGCTGCCAGGGCGCGGCACCCAACGGCACGGTGTCGATATGCCCGGTCATGCAGAGCGGGTCGGCATCGCTTGCGCCGTCGAGGCGCGCGACGATATTGGTGCGGCCGGGGGAGAGATCGTGTTTCGAAATCTTGAGGCCACCGGCTTCTAGGATCCCCGCGAGGAGATTCGCGCAAGCGGACTCATCGCCCGGCGGGTTGATCGACCGCAGGCGGACCAGATCGCGGGTGAGGTCGGTGGCGGAGATCATGCCGTTCCCAAAAAGAAGGGATGCCGCCGCGGCTCGGCGGCATCCCCCTCAGCATCGACTACTGCCGCAACGCGGTCCAGATCTTGTCGTAGGCCCGGGTCGCCTTCTCTTCGCAGGCTGGGGCGAAGGTGATCTTCTCGGTGCTTGGCGGGTTGAACTCCGGCGAGTCACCGACGTCCGACGGCAGGAACTTGTTGGAGCCGGCGATGGCGCTCTGGTAGCCGGTATATTTCTGCTGCAGGGCGATGTTCTCCGGGTCCATCAGGAAGTTCATGAACTTCTTCGCGTTCTCGAGATCGGGCGCGCCCACCGGGACGGCGACGTTGTCCATCCAGCCGATCATGCCTTCCTTCGGATAGACGTATTTGAAGCTCGCCTTCTGCTGGCGGGTGTTCAGCGCCTTGCCGGACCATTGCTCGTGAATCAGCGTTTCGCCGGCGACCTGGCGCTCGACCGTGCCGTCGGAGTTATAGACCTTCACGAACGGCTTCTGCTTTTGCAGCAGCGCGTTCAGCTCCTTGAGGTCGGCCGGGTTCTCGTTGCATTGCGGCTTGCCGAGATAGACCAGAGCCAGCGAAATGACTTCGCTCGGCGAGCCGAACATGCCGACCTTGCCCTGCAGCTCCTTCGGCGGATCGAACAGGGTCTTCAGGCTGTCGGTCGGGCCCTTGTAGACGGAGGTATCGACCGCGTAGGAGGTGGTGCCCCAGACCCAGGGAACGGTGTATTCGGCGTTCGGATCCCACGGGCGCTTCTGCCAGCGCGGATCGACGTTCTTGAAGTTCGGCATCTCGCCGGCATCGACCTTCTGGAACAGGCCCTGCTTCACGAAGATCGGCACGAAGTCGTTGCTGATGATCATGACGTCGTAGCCGGCTGCGCCGGATTTGATCTTGGCGAGCGCGGTCTCGTTCGAATCGTACGTGTCGATCGAGACCTTGATGCCGGTTTCTTTCTCGAACTTCTTGATCATGTCGTCCGAGGTGTAGTCGGTCCAGTTGTAGAGATGGAGCTCGCCGCCATCGGCGAAGGCGCGTTCGGCGCCGGTGAGCGCGGTGGCCGCCAGCAGGATGCCGGCGAGGGTCTTGGTCAGGGTCGTAATCTTAGGGGTCTTCATTGTTGTCCTCCTCTGTTTTCGTTGGGTGTCATGCGGCGCGCCGCTTCCGCCCGAGCAGCAGGGCGGAGGCGACGAAGACGACGGAAATCGCGAGCAAGATGGTGGAGATGGCGTTGACCTCGGGCGTCACGCCGAGGCGCATCATGCCGTAGACATAGACCGGCAAGGTCGTGGAGCCGGCGCTCGACACCATCATGCTGATCAGGAAGTCGTCCAGGGATATCACGAAGGCCATGATCGCGCCGGCGCCGACCGCCGGCGCCAGCAGCGGCAGTGTCACGCGACGGAACAGCTTCCATTCCGAGGCGTAGAGATCGCGGCCGGCTTCTTCCAACGTTCCGCCCATGTCCTTCAGCCGCGCCTGGATCGGCAGCAGCGCGAACGGAATGCAGAACACGGTATGGGCGATCATCAGGTTGAGCAGGCCGTGATGCATGCCCAGCGCCGAGAAGAAGACGAGGGTCGTGATCGCGACCACGATCTCGGGTACGACGAGCGGCATCGCCACCATCCCGGTCACCAGGCCGCGGCCGAAGGTGAGGTTGCCGCGTTCCAGCGCCAGCGCACCGGCCAGCGCGATCAGGGTCGCGGCGATGGTGGCGACGATGGCAATGATCAGGCTGTTCTCGGCCGCCCCGCGGATGTCGCTGTTCCGGGCGATGGCCGCGAACCAGTGGGTGCTGAAGCCCTGCCAGATTGTGACCATGCGGCTGGCGTTGAAGGCATAGACCACCAGGATGACCAATGGCGCATAGAGGAAGACTAGGATCGCCGCCGTCAGCGTCCCGAAGCCCGGCGTATGGCGCCAATCGAAGGGGCGGCTCATGCCTGCGCCTCGCGCTTCGGGGCGGTCCAGCTCCGGAGGATTATCACCAGCAGGATCACGGCGGTGATGGCGATGGAGAGCGCCGCGCCGAACGGCCAATTGCGCGACGAGGTGAATTGCATCTGGATCAGGCTGCCGATCAGCAGCTTCTTGCCGCCGCCGAGCAGGTCGGGGGCCAGGAACGAGCCCAAGGCAGGCGCGAAGACCAGCGTCGCCCCGGCGAGTGCGCCGGGCTTTGCGAGCGGCCAGATCACGCGACGGAAGACCGCGACGCGGCTGGCATAGAGGTCATAGGCGGCCTCGATCAGGCGGGAATCGATCCGCTCCAAGGTGGAGTAGATCGGCAGCACCATGAAGGGGAGGAAGGTGTAGACGAGCCCCAAGAGGATCGAGCCGTCGTTGTAGAGCAGCGGCAGCGGGTCGGCGATGATGCCGAGGGCGCATAGCAGCTTGTTGGCGAGACCCTCGTCGCGGAGGATCAGGATCCAGCAATAGGTGCGGATCAAGGTGTTGATCCAGAAAGGCAGGGTGATCAGGAACAGCAGGACGCGCCGCCGCTCCTCGCTCTGGCAGACGATGTACCAGGCAACCGGCAGGCCCAGCGCCAGGCAGATCACCGTCGTCGATACCGCAAGATAGATCGACCGCGCGATGATCAGGATGTAGTCCGAGGCGAAGATCAGGCTGTCATCGAAATCGCGTTGATAGAGGAACTGGATATAGGCGTCGAAGGTGAACGGCGCCTGCACGCCGCCATAAGGGTCGGCGGTCATGAAGGAATAGGCGAGCGCGATGAACATCGGGATCAGCATGAAGACGCCGATCACCAGGACCGCGGGCGCGAGCATGAGCCATGTGCTTTGTCGGCGCATCGGTCCCGCCGCTCAGTGCAGGAGTTCGCGCTCGGCCGTGTCCGGCCAGTCGACGGCGACCGTGTCGCCCGCCTGGAACGGCTCACCGGCGTCCCGGACGCGCGCGCGCACCCGGGCACCGTCGAGCAGGATCTCGTAGAGCGTATCCAATCCGAGGAAGGTGACGCCGGCGACTTCGCCTTTCGCACGCGCGCCATGGCCGTTGAGGCGGCCGAGAGTGACCCGTTCGGGACGCACCGCGACGGTCATCCCGTGGTCGCGGCCGAGCACGTTGCCGGGAACCAGGTTTGCCTCGCCGATGAAGTCGGCGACGAAGCGGCTGTTGGGGTTGTCGTAGATCGCCTTCGGCGTGCCGACCTGGAGCACCAGCCCGTCCCGCATGACGGCGATGCGGTCGGACATGGCGAGCGCTTCCTCTTGGTCGTGGGTGACCAGAACGAAGGTGATGCCGGTCTCGCGCTGCAGCCGCTTCAGCTCGCCTTGCATCTCCTTGCGAAGCTTCAAGTCGAGGGCGGAGAGCGGCTCGTCGAGCAGCAGCACCTTGGGTTTCGGCGCGAGAGCACGGGCAAGCGCCACGCGCTGTTGCTGTCCGCCGGAGAGCTGGGTCGGCTTGCGGGTGGCGAATCCGTCGAGGCGCACCAGGGCGAGGGCTTCCTTCACCCGCGCGTCGATGTCGGCCTTCTTCCAACCGCACATCTCCAGGCCGAAGGCGACGTTGCCGGCGACGGTCATGTGCGGGAAGAGGGCGTAGCTCTGGAATACGGTGTTGACCGGCCGCTTCTGCGGCGGCAAGGCGGCGACATCGAGATCGTCGATGCGGATGGCACCGGTGCTCGGCATCTCGAAACCGCCGATCAGGCGCAGCAGCGTCGTCTTCCCGCAGCCGGAGGGACCGAGCAGCGTGAAGAATTCGTTGCCGTCGATCCGGAGCGAGACTCCCTTCAACGCGGCGACGGTGCCGACGTCCTTGGTGGTGAAGGACTTCGAGACTCCCGTGAGCTCGATCATCGCGTGGCACTGGCTCCGACAATACGTGTGATGGAAAGCATCGCGCCTCCAGATTATATTTGTCAATTGAAAATATATTTTTTGCAACGTAAGCTGACTGCTGACGATAATATATTTGCGTGATCTGGGAGCAGGATGGCACGCGACGCCGCGCATAACCTCACGCAGGGCGCCTATGAAGGCTTGCGCGCCGATCTCCTGGCCTGCCGCATCGCGCCGGGCAGCAAGCTGAAGATCCAGGATCTCTGCTCCCGCTTTTCCGTGAGCCTCGGCGCGGTGCGCGAGGCGCTGTCCCGGCTGACCTCGGAAGGCTTGGTGATCTCCGAGCCGCAGCGCGGCTTCCGCGCGGCGCCGATCTCGGTCGCCGACTTGAAGGATCTGACGATGGTCCGGATCGAAGTAGAGAGCCTCTGCCTCAAGCGCGCGATCGAGGTCGGCACGGTCGAATGGGAGTCGCGACTGGTGGCGGCGTTTCATCGCCTGTCGAAGACGCCAGAGCGCGTCGCTTCCGATCCGGTCCGCGCGGCCGACGATT
This sequence comes from Binatia bacterium, assembly GCA_035541335.1. Classification (GTDB taxonomy): domain Bacteria; phylum Pseudomonadota; class Alphaproteobacteria; order Dongiales; family Dongiaceae; genus Dongia. Next base: position 13,535 of record DATKNM010000565.1, on the reverse strand, counting down.
GGGCCGACGCCCATGCCGGATTCCACGCCGCTCTGGTCGAGGGCGCCGATTCACCCTGGCTGCTGCGTCTCCATGCGCAGCTCTATGCACAGAGCGAGCGCTACCGCCGGCTCTCGGTGCCGCTCAGCATGGAGGAGCGCGACGTGGGCGGCGAGCATCGCGCAATCCTGGATGCGACCCTGAAGCGCGATGCGGACAAGGCGGTGAAGCTGCTCACCAGGCACTTGGGCGCCACGACGGCGATCCTGCTGGAAGCGGATATCGAAGGCGCGTCGCAGGCCTGATCAGCGCGCCGCCCCGTTGGCGTCCTGGTAAGCGTCCATGGCGAGCACGCTGGCGCCGATGATGCCGGCATTGTTGCCGTGCTCCGCCGTCAGGATCTTTGGCGGACGGCCAGGCTTCAGCAGTACGAAGTCGTAGGAGTGTTTCGAGACGCGCTCGGTAAGGAAGTCGCCGGCATGCGCGACGCCGCCGCCGAAGATCACGGCTTCCAGGTTCAGCATGTTCGACATGATGCCGACCGCCTGGCCGAGCCAGCGAGTCATCTCATCGAACGCTTGCAACGCCTCGGGCTCGCCTTGCTTGGCGCGTTCGACCACGGCCTTCGCATCGGGCGTATCGACGCCAGGCTTCAACTCCCGGCAGCGCGCGACCAGCGCCGAGGCGCTGGCGAGGTTCTCGAGCATGCCCGGCACCGGTCGCGCGATGTCGGTTCGCGCGGGGTCCATCGACATGCAACCGAATTGCGGCGAGAGGCCGTTCGGCCCGTCGATGATCTTGCGGTCGATGACGACGGCGCCGCCGATCCCCGTGCCGAGCGTGAAGAGGGCGAAGCGCTGGTAATGTCGCCCGGCGCCATGCCGCATCTCGCCATAGGTGGCGCCGACCGCGTCGTTGCGGACCTGCGCCGGCACGCCGAACCGCTTGCCGAGGATCTCCGAGAGCGACCCTTCCATCAGCGACGGGATCGCGGGGCAACGGCCGGTCAGCATGCCGGTCTGGGGGTTGGGCACGCCCGGCACGCCGATACCGATGGCAACCGGTCTATGCCGTTCCATCAAATTCTCGGTGGCCCGGTTCAACAGGCCGAGGAAATCGGCAAACGGGATATCGCGATAGACCTCGATGCGTTCGCTTTCCAGCAGCTTGCCCTGATCATCGACGGCGCCGATCTTGATCGCCGTGCCGCCGATATCCACCCCGATCGCGACGGTCATTGCATTAGGCCTTCGGCTTGGGCGGGCGCACGTTCAGCTTATCGCCGAGGCCCGGATAGATCATCTTGTCGGGATCGACACCGCGCGCGCCGGCGAGCTCGCAGGCATACCACTGGAACGGAATCGGCGCCCAGCTCGCCGCGACCCAATCCAGTTCCGGCGCCTTCGGCCAATCGACCTTGAGGTCGAAGCGTGTCGCGTGGCCGGAGAGATTGGCGATCACCAGGCGTGGGCCCAGCGGGGTCAGAGCCTCGCCGAGATTGGCGGCAACCCGCGCCTCGGCCTCGTTCTGCGCGATCATGACGACCAAGCTCTGCTTGGTCGTGCCGTAGCTGTGGCCGTGCAGCGCCTCTTCGGTGTCGAAGCCCGCCGTCGGCACGCCGCTGATCTCGGCGATCTTCAAGCCCGATTCCAGCGCCGTGCCCAGATGCTGCGACTGACCGGCCGTTAGGATGTAATCGGGGACACCGTAGCGGGCGAGCAGATCCTTGGCGGCGGCGAGGCCGGTTTCGACGGTCGCCTCCAGCGGCTTCACCAGCGCGGCGAGGTCGAGCTTGCGGCTGCCGAGCCGGGCGGCGATGGCGAAGAGGGAGAGGACGGTCGCGGTATAGCCCTTGGTCTTCGGCCCGACGGTCTCGGTGCCGATCGGCATCACCAGCACGTCGGCGCCGGTCTTGGCCAAGGCGCTGGCGCCGTCGCCGGTGACGACGATGGTCGCGAAACCGCTCGCCAGCGCGCGGCGCGCCGCCTCGACCGGAGTCAGGCTGGTGCCGGATTGCGAGGCGACGACGACCAGGGTGTGCTGGCCATTCGGCTTCGGCGGCAGGCGGAGAAAGGCTTCCGGCTCCTTGGCGATGACGGTGGCGCCGGTCAGTTCCTCGAACGCGTCGGCCACGCACAGCAGCGCGTTCATCGACGAGCCGGTACCGACCAGGATGATGCGCTCCGGCGTCCTGGCGAGGGACGCGAAGCCGGCGAGGGCGGCGGCGGTCTTGGCCGGCAATTCCGCGAGCACCCTCGGCTGCTCGCGAATATAGGCGCCGATCTGCATACTGGAATTCCTGCGATTCTGATCGACATGGCGTCGATTAATGAAACAGTGTTTAATTATCCCAACTTCGGCCCGAGCGTCGAGGGGGAATTTCTGAGGTCGGAGACGATGGCGGAACGAAGCGGCGGATTACAAGGCGCCAATCTCGAGCAGACACGCACGATCAACCGGCGCGCGGTGTTCGAGGCGGTGCGGCGGCACGGGCCGATCACCCGCGCCGAGCTGGCAGGGCATATCGGCCTGACGGTACAGGGGATATCCAACATCGCGACCGAGCTCGAGGAAGCGGGGCTCATCCGTCAGGAAGGCAAGCGCGTCGGCCAGCGCGGCCAGCCGGCGGTGGAGCTCTCGGTCGATCCTACCGGCGGCTACACGATCGGTCTCAGCCTGGCCTATGGCCACGTGACCGGCGTGCTGGTCGATCTCGCCGGCGGGATCGTGGCGCAGCAGGATCACCGGCTGAAGGAGCGCGCACCGAAGGCGACCGTCCAGGCGCTGCAGACGCTCGCCAAGTCGTTGCTGAAGCAGGCGAAGGTATCGGAATCACAGGTCTGGGGCATCGGCTGCAGCGTGCCGGGCACGGTGCAGAACGGCGCCTTCTGGTACGACAAAGTTCAGGAGGGCGACGAATGGCACAAATTCCCGCTGGCGCCGGAACTCGAGAACTTGACCGGATTCCGCGTGCTGGTGGAGAACGACGCCACCGTCGCCGCCATCGGCGAAAGTCTATACGGCGCGGGTAGGGCGGCTCCCAGCTTCTTCTATCTGCACTTCAACTTGGGGATCGGCGGCGGGTTGGTGGTGGATCGCCACCCCTATCGCGGCGCCTTCGGCGGCGCCGGCGAGATCGGGCATCTGATCGTGAAGCCCGGCGGCCGGCCTTGTCCCTGCGGCAGCCGTGGCTGCCTAGAACAATATGTCTCGCTCTACTCGGCGGCGGAAACGATCTGCGGGCCGGAGCGCACGCCCGACGAAGTGCCGGTCGAGGAAGTGGTGGAGTTTCTGCGCAACCGCGATCCGCGCATCCTCGCCTGGCAGCAGGAGGCGGGGCAGTATCTGAAGATCGCCATCCGCAACATCGAGGCGGTGTTCGATCCCGATACGATCGTGATCGGCGGTGGCCTGCCCCAGGAGATGATGGACGGGTTGATCGCCGCCGCCTCGCCGCTGTTGCCCAGCATGATGCATCGCCGCGCCGGCACGCTCCCGCGGCTGATGCCGGCGGAGCATGCCTCGGAGCGGCCGGCGCTGGGCGCCGCGGCCCTGCCGATGGCGATGCTGCTGCAACCGGATACCGGCAATGCCGCCTGGTCGGCACCGACCGAGAAGGTGCGCAAGCGCGTGAACAAAGCGCTGGTGATGCTCGGCGTTAACTTCGCCGGGGCTTCCTCCCACGCCGATCGAGCCCATTGACAGGCCGATCCCCGATCGGCGATTAATACAACAGCGTTGTATTAATAAAGCAGCAGGCGACGCTGTACGCCTGCCGCATCAACGGGGAGCGACCACGATGAAACCAACCAGATCTCTCATAGCGGCGGCACTCGGCCTGACGGCGGCGGTTGCCTTCAGCGTCGTTGCCGAGGCGAAAACCACGCTCAATGCGCTGTTCATGGCCCAGGCCGGCTATTCCGAGTCCGACGTGCGGGCGATGACCGACGCCTATCTCAAGAATCATCCCGACGTGTCGATCAAGCTGGAATTCGTGCCTTACGAGCAGCTCCACGACAAGATCACCCTCGCCGCGGGGTCGGGCCAGGGCTACGACACCGTGCTCTATGACGTGATCTGGCCGGCGGAGTTTGCCGAGAACAACATCCTGGCCGACGTCACCTCGAAGATCGATCCCGCGACCAAGAGTGCGGTCGAGGACGGCGCCTGGACCACGGTCTACTACAAGGACAAGGCCTACGGCATGCCCTGGTCGGTGGACAGCAAATACCTCTTCTACAACAAGGAGATGCTGCAGAAGGCCGGCATCGCCAATCCGCCGAAGACCTGGGACGAGCTGCTGGTCGATGCGAAGATCATCAAGCAGAAGGGCATCGTCGAGTACCCGATCGTCTGGAGCTGGAGCCAGGCCGAAGCGGTGATCTGCGACTACGCCATCCTGCTGCAGGCCTATGGCGGCAAGTTCCTGGACGAGAACGGCAAGCCCGCCTTCAACAAGGGCGGCGGCGTCGATGCCTTGAAGTACATGGTGCGGACCTTGAAAGAGGGCGTCACCAACCCGCACTCGACTGAGGATCTCGAGGAAGACGTGCGCGGCGTGTTCTCCAGCGGTAAGGCGGCCTTCGCCTTGAACTGGACCTATATGTACGGCATGGCCAACACCAATCCGAAGGAATCGCAGATCGTCGGCAAGGTCGGCGTGGTGGCGCCTCCGGGCGTGGACGGCAAGAGCCCGATCGGCACCGTCAACGGCGCCATGGGCCTCGGCATCCCGACCAGCAGCCAGAACAAGGACGCGGCTTGGGACTACATCAAGTTCCTGGCCTCGCCCGAGATCGAGGCGAAGTACGCCGCGAGCAGCCCGCCGATCTGGAAGTCGTTCTATGAGGAGGCGGCCAAGCAGACCCGTCCCGATGCCGACCTGATGGCGGCGGAAGCCGCCTCCTTCAACGCCTTGTCCAACCGGCCGCAGGTGCCCGATTATCAGCAGTTCTCGGCGCGCTTGCAGCAGGCCATTCAGCAAGCGCTGCTCGGCAAGGCGACGCCGGAGGATGCGCTGAACGCGGCGGCCGCCGACCTCTCCAACTAAGGCGGCAGAAGGACGGGTTTCGGTTTGGAGTCTCGGGGACGACTGCTGCTGCTGCTTCCGCTGGTCGTCGTCCTCCTGGCTGTGATCGGGTGGCCGCTGCTGGACACGTTCTGGCTCAGCTTCACCGATGCCCGCCTCGGCGGCCAGACCGGCACCTTCGTCTGGTTCGACAACTATCTCCACGCGTTCCGAGCGCCCGCCTTCCGGCGGGCGCTCTTTGTTACGGTGGTGTTCACCGTCTGCACCGTCGCCGCCGAGATGTTGATCGGGCTCGGCGTCGGCCTGCTGCTCAACATGGATCTCAAGGGCCAGAAGTTCATGCGCGGTCTCTTGATCGTGCCCTGGGCCTTGCCGACCGTCGTCAACGCCATGTGCTGGCGGGTGATCTACAACCCGGATTTCGGCGCGCTCGACGCGTTCCTGCAGCAGACCGGCCTCATCGGCACCTATCAGAGCTGGCTCGGCGATCCCGATACCGCGCTGATCGCCATCGGGGTCGCCGATGTCTGGAAGACGTTCACCCTGGTCGCCATGATCACGCTCGCGGGGTTGCAGGCAGTGCCGCAGGAGTTGCGGGAAGCGGCGGCGATCGACGGCGCCGGTCCATTCAAGCGCTTTTGCGTCGTGACCCTGCCGGTGATCCTGCCGCCGCTCACGATCGCCTGCGTGCTGCGCACGATCGAGGCGTTCAAGGTGTTCGACATCATCTGGGTGATGACCCGCGGCGGCCCGCTCGACAGCACCAAGTCGCTGAGCATCCTGGTCTATCAGGAGGCATTCTCGTTCCGCCATGCCGGCTATGGTGCGTCGCTGGCGATGCTGTCGGTCGCCATCACCATGCTGCTGATCGGCGCCTATAGCCGCGCGGTCCGCATGCAGGGGGTGCCGCGATGACTCCCAAGCAGCGCCTTGGCCGCATCGCCGCCTATGCCGCGATGATCCTGGTGGCAGTCGTGATCCTGGCGCCGCTGGGCTGGATCGTGGTGATGAGCGTCAGCCCGACGGTTGACCTCACGACGGTGCCGCTGCCCTGGATTCCGAGCGCGCTCGATTTCGACCGCTACGAGCGCCTGCTGACCCTGGCGCATAACAGCGACGGCGAGGTCTTTCTCTACGCGCTGCGCAACACCTGCTTCGTGGCGGCGGGGACGACGGTGATCGCCTTCCTGCTGGCGATCCCGGCCGCCTGGGTGTTCTCCCGCGCACGGCATGTGAAATGGCTGCTCTATCTCATCGTCGGCACCTACATGCTGCCGCCGCTGATGTTCGTGGTGCCGCTCTATCGCATCCTGTCGTCGTTCAGCCTGCTGAACTCGCCTTGGGCGCTGATGGTGGCGGACAGCACCATCGTGCTGCCCTTCACCACCTGGTTCCTGAAGAGCGGCTTCGACAACATCCCGATCGAGATCGAGGAGGCGGGCGCCATCGACGGTGCCAAGCTCTGGAAGATCCTGCTGGCGATCACCCTGCCGCTGGCCAAGCCGCTGATCGGCACGACACTGCTGTTCTCGGCGCTGATCGTCTGGGACGAGTTCCTCTACGCGATCCTCTTCACCAGCGACAGCCGTGCCCAGACCCTAACCGTGGTCATCGCGAACCTCGCCAGCGGCCGCGTTTCGGATTTTGGCCTACTCGCTGCGGCCGGCGTCGTCGCAGCCGTGCCGCCGGTTCTTGTCGGGCTTTTGCTGCAGCGCTCGATCGTCTCGGGACTGACTAGCGGCGGCGTGAAGGGGTAGTTGGCGATTACCGCACCACGAGTGGGCCGCCTATTGAGACGGGCGCGTTCTTGCGCACCGGGGTAGGTTTGCCATTGAGCGAGATTTTCGAACTGGACCAGCGGGTTGAGCGGCTGGAGCGGGGACTCGCGGAGGCGCGTGCGCAGCAGGCTGCGACTTCGGATATCCTCAAGGTCATCAATCGCGGGTGCTCCTGGGCCTTTTCGTAGTTGAAGCGCCGCGTGTCCATGACCCATTCGAGCTCGACCCTGTTCATCGTCGTCTCGACGAGATCTGCGTCCGGATTCAAGGCGTGGATGATCTTGCGCGCGGCCTCGACCTGGTCCGTCGTCGCAATATCGATCTTGTTGAGGATGATCACGACCAGCGTCTGGTTGAGCAGCGTGGTCTTGCCGCCGCCGAGAAACCCCGAGAGCACCGTGACCGGAAGCCGTCCATGCATCGTATGCGATCCAGATCGTTGATTGAGGCCTATTGGCGCGTCGTCTCGCCGGCATCGGCCAGCACGGTGTGGGTCAGCGTGCCGAGCACGTGAGAGGCGCCTCGCGCGCCGTAGAGTTCGACCAGCCGTGGCACCAACTCGACCGTGACCGCCGCCAGGAGGCTATGGGCCGGGATCTGCTCGACCGCGCCCTGTGCCAAGGCCTGACAGACGATTTCGCGCGCTCGCGCGAAGCCGGGCGGCGGCGTTTCGTCGATCGTCGGCGTAAAGGTCGGAAGGATCGCTGCCATTCACCATCTTTCACTGGCGGTCCGCTCCCGCGAACCGGGCGGAAGCTTGTTCTTATGATTGTTATGTTATAACATAACATACTGAAGGTGCAACTGTCCTTCCCGGCTTCGGCAGAGCGAGGAGGCCGGCGCAGCCACTCAAGGCCACGTAATCCAGGGAAGCTGAATCCCATGCCGTCGAAGACGCAAGCAGCGCACTCAACGTTGGAAGAGAGTCGGCTTCCGGTCTCGTTGCTGACGGGATTTCTGGGCAGCGGCAAGACGACGATTCTGAACTTCCTGCTTCAGCATCCGGGAATGTCCAAGACCGCGGTGATCATCAATGAATTTGGTGCCATCGGCCTGGACCACGAACTGATCGAACACACCGAGGAAGACACCGTCCTGCTACAAAGCGGCTGCATCTGCTGCACGGTGCGGGGCGATCTGATCGCGACGTTGAGCGACCTGCTCAGGCGGCGGGCCTGCGGCGAAGTCAGCACGTTTGCACGCGTCGTCATCGAGACAACCGGCCTCGCCGACCCCGCGCCGATTCTTCATACCTTGATGACGGCGCCGGAGATCGCGACGCGATTTCGGCTGGATGGCGTTATCGCCACGGTCGACGCGGCCACCGGAAACGCCACGCTCGATCGCCAGCCGGAAGCGACGAAGCAAGCCGCTGTCGCCGACCGGATCCTGCTGACGAAGACCGACATCGCATCGCCATCTGACGTCGCGGGCCTGCGTGATCGGCTGCGCCGGCTCAATCCTGCAGCACCCATCCTCGTGGCGGAGAACGGCATCGTCTCCCCCGAGAGTTTGTTCAATGCGGGACCCTACAATCCCGAGACCAAGAGCCCGGACGTCAGGCAATGGCTCAATGCCGAAGCCTATCAATCTCCGAGCCCACCACTGTCCGGGTCGGGCGCGCCAGGGCGACTGCCAAGAAAGCCCCGCATTGAGCCAAGCCTTCATCCTCACGACCCGAACCGACACGACGATCGCATCAGGGCGATCTGCCTCGTCGAGGATGAGCCGATTGACGGCAGCGTCTTCGTCTCCTGGCTGGAATCGCTGGTGCTGCTGAAAGGCGAGGACCTGTTGCGGGTGAAGGGCATCATCAACATCGCCGGTCTGAAAGCGCCGCTCGTCATTCACGGTGTCCAGCATGTATTTCACCCGCCGGTCACATTGAGGAAGTGGCCGGGCAAAGATCGTCGCTCGAAACTCGTCCTCATCGTGCGTGATCTCGAAGAATCCACGCTCAGGGATTCTCTGAAGCGCTTCATCCACGCTGCGCGTGGAGAGACCCGCTGGACCCGCGTTGAAGATCAGCTGGATGACATCATTATGTATGAACTCAAACAATAGCGGCTGGCATACGGAGCCGGCACGACGGGGGGCGTTGTTCAATCCCGCGGGCGCACCTTGCTTCGTGTCTGGATCGAGCGCTGACCGGGTTCAAGTTCTCCTCGCCGGATCCAGCAGTTTTCCTGATTTGCAGCCGCTTTAAGCCACGGCCAGCCTCCCTTCGCGTCAATTCAAGAGGACTTGGCGCAATAGCCGAATGCGCTATTCTCATGGTTGGGATGGAAAGGGAGCATCGCTCATGACCAGGATTTTGTGTTCCAACGGTTCGTCTCTCACGCGGCGTTCGATGCTGGGTCTGCTGGGTGCCGCTCCGGCCGCGGCCAGCCTGACCTCGATCGGACTCGGCGCCTCAAGGGCCTGGGCGGCCACAGGTCAGCTCAATATCTATAGCTGGCCAGACTATTTCTCGACCGCCGACCTCGATGCCTATGCCAAGAAGACCGGTGTCACGCCGAATATCTCCACCTATGATTCCGACGACACGATGTTCGCCAAGGTCAACAGTCCGGCCGGCTCAGGCTTCGATATCGTCATTCCGGGCTCGAGCTGGATCAAGCAGCTCGCCGCCAAGGGGTTGCTGGAGGAGATCGATCACAGCAAGCTCGACCTGGGCTCCCTCGATCCGCACCTTCTCAATCGCGATTACGACCCCGGCAACAAATACTCGATCCCCAAGGATTGGGGTCTCCTCGGCGTGATCTACAATCCGGAGGCGGTCGGCGGCGAGATCAAGACCTGGGAGGACTTCTTCCAGGCGGGTGAGAAGCCAGGCGTTTCCGGCAAGATCCGCATGTCGGATTCGGGATGGGAGACGATCGGTCCCGAGCTCTGGCTGGAAGGCAAGGACTGGAACACGGTGGGCGAGGCCGATATCCGCAAGGCCGCCGAACGCCTGAAGAGCTTCGCCAAGCATGTGAAGTCCTTCTCCGGCCTCGACGTCAACTCCCTGGCCAACGGTGCGATCGTGCTGGCCCAAACCAATCAGGCCAAGGCCCGCGCCGCCATCGGGCTCAATCCGAAGCTGAAATGGGTGGTGCCCGGCCCGATGAGCGAGCTGTGGGTGGACAATTATGTGCTCATCAAGGACGCGCCCAACCTGGAGCAGGCCTACGACTTCTTGGCATTCCAGTTGCGCCCCGAGATTCAGCTCGCCGAGACCGAATACATCGGCTTCCCGGCCCCGCTCGCCGGTTTGCGGGAAAAGCTTGGCGCCGACGTCAAGGACGCGGATCTCATCTTCGGCGGCAAGGATGTGGATTTCAGCAAACTGACCTCGTTTGTCGTCAATCCGGAGACGGTCGGCTTCTACAGCCAGCTGCAGACGGAGATCCAGGCCGCTGCCGGCTGAGGCGTGACGGCGGATCACTCAATTCTCTCCAAACCGGCCGGCGGCAAATTGGCCGTCGGCCGGTTCAGTCTTCGTGCCGGCTCGATATCCGATCACATCCTCGCCGGAATCCCGACGATCTGGCTCACCGTCTTCTTTCTCGCGCCGCTCGGCTTCACCGTTGTGTTCTCCTTCGGTCGCTCGACCTTCGGGGGTGTGGAGCTCGAATTCACCCTCAACAACTATGCGACGGCGCTCTCCGGTTTCTATGGCGCCGCATTCCTGCGCACGTTGCTCTTTGCGGCGACCGCCTCGGGTCTTTGCCTGTTGGTCGCCTTTCCGGTCGCCTATTTCATCGCCCGGCATACCAGCCGGTTTCGTCTGCTGGCGATCACCCTGGTTCTCATTCCCTATTTCTCGAGCTTCCTGATCCGGGTGATGTCGCTCACCATGCTGATGTCGCGGGAGGGCCTGCTCGAGAAGGTCTTGAATACGCTCCATTTGCACGCCGGCCCGCTCGATCTGCTGGACACCCAGACGGCCGTCTTCATCGGCATCGTCTATGCCTATCTGCCGATCGCCGTTGTGCCCCTGGTCGTGGTGCTCGATCGGATCCCGAAAGCGCTGACCGAGGCGAGCCGCGACCTCGGGGCCACGCGTTGGGAGACCTTTCTGCTCGTTACTCTGCCGCTGAGTCGGCCCGGTATCGCGACCGCCATCATGCTGACGGCTGTCCCCATGCTGGGCGAGATGGTGATTCCGAAGCTGCTCGGCGGCAGTCGCGGAGTGCTCATGGGGCAGGCACTCTCCTCCCAGTATCTCCAGTCGCAGAATTATCCACTGGGTTCGGCGATGGCGGTCCTGGTGCTGCTGGGTGTCGCCGTGATCGTCGGGTTGCTCGCCTGGATCACCAAGGGTTTTGCCGAGGTCGGACGATGATGGTGGAGCGTTCCTATCGCGGCGATTGGCGGGATCATGCGATCGATGGCGGCCTCGTGGTGTGGTATCTTGCAGCGGTCATCTTCCTGTTCGCGCCAATCATCGCGGCGATCGTCTATTCCTTCAATCTCGGCGTGGTGAACAAGCAGACTGCAGTGCTGACCGGCTGGACGTGGCAGTGGTATCCCGCGGCCTGGCACGACCTGTCGCTCCGGCGTGCGGTCTCGGCGAGCCTCGTCGTCTCGTTCTGGTCGGCGCTGATCTCCATCGTCATGGGCACTCTGCTCGGCTACGCGATCGTGCGCCATCCGAGCTCCAAGGTGCGCCGGTTCCTGGCGGGCTTCACCTATATGCTGCTGATCGTGCCGGAATCGGTCATCGGCGTGTCGTTGCTGTTGTTCTTCGCCGTCACGCGTTTTGCCTTGAACACGGTCACTCTGGTCGCGGGCATCACGCCAATGGCCATCGCCGTCGTTGCTCTGGTCATCCGTGCGCGCGTCCTCACCTTGGACCGCGAGGTGGAGGAGGCGGCTGCGGATCTCGGCAGCACGAGAGTGGCCACCCTCTGGCTCGTGATCCTGCCCCAGCTGGCACCGGCCGTCGCGGTGGGCGGAGTCATGGCCTATACCTTCTCCTTCGACAATCTGGTGGTCTCTGCCTTTCTTACGACGGCGCGAATCAACACCCTGCCGGTCTATCTCTATGGCAGTTTGCAATACGGACCATCCCCTGCCGTCTATGCCGCGGCGGCGGCTGTCTTCCTCTTCACCATGCTGCTCCTCGCGCTCGCCGTCTTGATTTATTGGATCACGCGGCGCCCGGCCGCAGCCTAGAAAGTCTCGATCATGTCGTTGCCCTTCTTCAAGCTTCCCTTGGATGTGCCGAACTATCCGGCCGATCGCTATGCGCCGCTTGCCGACCGCCTGAAACGGCTGCTCGGGACCCAATCCGACGTGCTGTTCATTCAGGCGGAGGCGCTCCTCGCCTTGGAAGCCGCCGCATCGAGCATCGCCCGGCCCGGCCTCACGGCGATCAACATCGTCACCAGCCCTTACGGTGCTTATTTTGGCGCTTGGCTGAAGCGCGGCGGCGTCTCGGTACACGAGGTTCTCGCCGAGCCGGGCCAACCGATTACCCGCTCCGCCGTGGCGGCGGCTCTCGATGACCAGGTTTCGCTGGACATTGTCGCGGTCGTACACGGTGAAGGCGCCAATGGCGCACTCAACCCCCTGGCCGAAATCGCAGCCTTAGTCCGGGCAAAGGGCGCGCTGCTGGTCGTTGATGCGGTGGCTTCGGTCGGCGCGCATCGGCTGGAGGTCGACGCCCTGGGCATCGATATTGCGGTCATCGGCGCACAGAAGGCCCTCGCCGGGCCGGTCGGGCTGTCCGCAGTCACGGTCACCAGCCGAGCCTGGGCGGAAATTGCGAAGTCGCGCGATTTCTCACCGTCCAGCCTGTCGCTGGCCGAGATCAAGACCAACTGGCTGGATCGGGGCCGTGGTGCGTTGCCAGGCACTCCGCCGCCGCTGGAGTTCTGGGCGTTGGAAGCGGCGCTCGACCGGGTGGAGGCTGAAGGACTTGGCAACGTCGTGGCACGGCATCAGTTGGCCGCGAAAGCCAGCCGCGCGGGATTGCGCGCGCTGGGCATTGTGCCGTGGATTGCCGACGATGCCTGCGCCTCGGCGCTGGTGACTTCGGCGCCGGTGCCGTCCGGCATCGATGATCGCGTGCTGATTGCGGCCGCGGCACGCTTGGGTGTTCCGCTCGGCCGCGGCTTCGGCACCATTGAGGGCAAGCTGGTCCGCCTCGACCACACCGGCGCCCGAGCGGCGTTCGGCACCGTGCTTGCCAACGTCGTCGCCTATGGTTCTGCTCTGGAAAGTCTGGGCCGCAGCGCCGACATTGGCGCCGGCGCCGCGGCAGTCGCGGCGGTCTATGCTGCGGCCGAATGATTGAGGGACTCCGTGCTGTCGCTCCCGGCCGCTCAACAATATATGCGCGAGAACGGAATCGACGCCTGGCTGCTCTGCGACTATCGCGGCAACAATCAGCTGTTCTGGCAGGCGCTGGGCGTCGCGCGCAATCCAACGCGCCGGGCTTTCCTGATCGTGCCGAGATCGGGAAAGCCGCTGCTGCTGACCCATATCGTCGATCAGTTCTTTTTTCACGACATTACTCTACCGAAGCGAATTTATAAGGGCTGGGTGGAGATGCGCGAGATCCTGTGCGCGGCCCTGGGCGATGCGCGCAAGCTGGCATTGGAATACTCGGTCGATGGTGGCGTGCCGACCGTCTCATGGGTCGATGCCGGAACCGTAGAGCTGCTGCGGAGCTGGGGGCACGAGATCGTCACGTCGGCCGACCTCTTCCAGGTCTCGGCGGCGGCCTGGGACGATTTCGCCATCGACTCCCATAAGCG
>DATKNM010000564.1:0-2165 GCA_035541335.1 Binatia bacterium | reverse complement strand
GCCGAACGCTCGGAATACCAGCTCGTGATCGACCGGATCGAATTGGCCGGTGTCGGCGCGCTCCTGAAGATGATCGAGGAGCGGCGCAAGAAGCTCGCCGCCGAGGGCCTGTTCGATGCCGCGCGGAAGCGGCCGATCCCGCTGCTGCCGGAGGCGATCGGCGTCGTCACCTCGCCGACCGGCGCCGTCATTCGCGACATCCTCCACCGCATCGCCGACCGCTTCCCGCGCCGGGTCATCGTCTGGCCGGTGCTGGTCCAGGGCGAGGATGCCGCGCGCCAGGTGGCGGCGGCGATCCGCGGCTTCAATGCGCTCCCGGAAGGCGGGCCGGTCCCGCGGCCCGATTTGCTGATCGTGGCGCGGGGCGGCGGCAGCATCGAGGACCTGATGCCGTTCAACGAGGAGGTCGTGGTGCGCGCGGCGGCCGACAGCGCGATCCCGCTGATCTCCGCCGTGGGCCATGAGACCGACACCACCTTGATCGACTTCGCCTCCGACCGCCGGGCGCCGACCCCGACCGCCGCCGCCGAGATGGCTGTGCCGGTGCGGAACGATCTCCTGAACGAGATCGGTCATTTCGGCCAGCGTCTGCTCTCGGCGCTGACGCGGCTCATGAACGAATGGCGCCTGACGGTGGAGGGCCTCGGCCGCGGCCTCCCGGATCCCTTGCGCCTGCTGCAGGAGCGCGGGCAGCAGCTCGACCAGTGGACCGAGCGCTGGATCAATGCCGGCGCCGCGATGTTCGACCGCCGCCGCGACCTCGTCGCCAATCTCGCAGCACGGCTGAAGACGCCGGCGGAGCAGATCGCCGCCGCCCGCGCAGCTCTCCATCTCGAAGCCGTTCACTTGAAGGCCGCGATCCGCCAGGTGCTGGAGCGCCAGGATCGCGCCCTGGAGCGGATCGCCGCCGGTCTCATGCCGCGAAACCTCAACGCCCTGATCGAACGCGAGGCGCACCGCCTCGAGGCTCTCGGCCGCCTGCTCGACAGCTACTCTTACGACCAGGTGCTGAAGCGCGGCTTTGCGCTGGTGCGCAACGCGGCGGGCGAGCCGGTGCTGGCGGCAGCCGGCCTCGGCGCCGGCGAGCACTTGCGCCTGCAATTCCACGACGGCGAGGTCGCGGCCATGGTCGAGGGCCAGACCACTGCCGCTCGCAAGCCGGAACCGAAGAAGTCCGAGCCGAAGAAATCGGAGCCGAAGAAATCCGACCAGGGATCTCTCCTCTGACCGCGCTTCGCTTGACGTTACTCGGCCGCCGTTCATACTGACGGCCAGGGGACCACCGTGGCCACAGACGACATCATCGATCTCAAGGACTGGATCGGCAATCCGCCGATCGCGCGCGGGGCCACCGCCTATGTGCTTGTCTTCCAGCTGCAGGAATTCTCGCGCAGCCGCGAGGGGCTCGATCTCCTGAAGGCCTTCGCCGACCGGGCCGAGCAGTTCGCCGAGGGCCGCGGCTGCACCTTCATCCGGATCTCGATCAGCAACCTGGTGCTCACGGTCTGCGACCAGGAGATGATCGTCGCCGGCGTCGTTTCGGAGATCAGGCTCATACTCTTGCGCATGATCGGCCGCATGCTGCCGGACTATTTCGGCGCCGTGGACTTGAATCGCCTGGCCCAGCTCTTCGATCTCCGCCGCGACCGCGACCGCGCGCTCCAGGCCATCGACCGCATGGAGGAGGCGGCCGCCGACGTCACCAGCCTGTCCAGCATGATGGACCTGCTGATGATGGAGCACATCGCCAAGGTCGAGCACAGCCACCGCCAGCTCGGCGACGCGCGCTTTGCCGACCTCTTCGTCCGCAGCCAGCAGATCGCGCTCATCGATCAGGCGCGGGGCCAGGGGTTGATGCTGACGCCGGTCATGACCGAGTTCTTCATCAGCATGTCGGCGATCCGCCAGCACCTCTTGGTCGGCGTCGACATGCGGCACAACAAGAACGTCTTCAACCAGCTGACCGTGACGCTCGACCGCATCCTGCTGAAATGCATCGACCGGGTGCGGCGGCCGGACCAGCGCTGCTCCTTGAACATCAACATCGAGAGCGTGTTCTCGAACGAGTTCGAGCATTTCGAGCGGCGCTCGCTGAATTCGCTGCGTCCGTTCAACTTCGAATTCCGGGCGAGCGACGTGATGGCGAACTTCACCGAGTTCACCGC